>CAYPWB010000015.1:0-2682 GCA_964414315.1 uncultured Planctomycetaceae bacterium
GACGGCCTCGACGTTGCGGTCGAGGGGCTGGAACCTGAAGGGCTGTACGAAGTAACGCTCTGGTCGTTCGACCGCGACAGTGGCGGGGGCCGAAGTTCGGACTGGTACGCCAACGACGTGCTGGTCGAGGAGTACGACTTTAGCGGATCGACCCTCCCGACCACCAACGACGACTATGCCTTCAGCTTTCTCGCCAATGCCGACCTCGCCGGCGAGTTGCTCCTTGCCGGCCGTGCGGCGGGCGGCAACAATCCGAATGTGTTCCTCAACGCCATGCAGCTTACGCTCGTGTTGCCCGAGCCCGGCACGTTACTGCTGCTGGTTCTCGGCCTGCCGATCGTGTTGCTGAGGCGGCGCCGGCGGGAGTAGAGAGTGCAACGACTCGAAGAGTTGTGCTACTGTAGGACGATTCTCCGAATCGTCACGACACGACTCGGAGAGTCGCGCTACTGTCCCCTACCACAACCCGTGCAGCGGACCGTCGCGGGCGGCTAACTCGTCGATCCGCTGCGTGACGGCGGGGTCCTCCACCAGCGGCGGCGCGTGGTGCGGCTTGCTGCGCGCGTCGATCACCAGCGCGCCCAGGCAGCCCCAGTGCTTCTGCTGCGAAAACGGCTCGATGCCGTGCACGTCGGCCGCCGGGTTGCTGCGCGTGAAGGTGGTCCAGAGGAAGTTCTCCAGGTTCCGCGCGGCGAAGGCGCTGTCGTCGACCACCACAATCAGCGGGAAGCCGTTGATCGCGTCGTCCCGCTTGTACGCCTGGCAGAACCGCCCGAGGCCCGGTTCCATCCCGTTCGGGTTCTGCCGGTACGCCGGGCCGGAAACCACCAGGATGCCCGGCAGAAAAACGCGCGGGTTCGCAAACCCAAGCCCTTCGGGCATGCGAATGCGGCTGTCGATGGCCACGGGCAGATTGCGGACCGCGGGCCCGGCGGCGGCCACCACCAGCTTCGAGCCCTGGTTGAGCCCCGTGCCGCTGTAGTCGAGCGTGTCGATGGTCGTGCACGTTTGGAAGTGCAGATCGCGCCGCCAGTCGGCCCGCTCGAGCACGTGGCGGAGGAACTCGGCAATGTGGTCGACGCGCAACTCGGGCGCGTCCTCCTCGGCCACGATGAACAGGTACTTCGCCAGCGACAACTGCCCTTGCCCGAGTAAGGCGTTCGCCTGAGTGAGCAGTTCCCGCGGGCGGCGCCGCTTCTCATACGGCACGTATCGCTCGCTGCCGACGGCCAGCAGCAGCGGATGCACGCCGGCCGCGTCGACCGCGTGCACCGCCCGCACGCCGGGTACCTTCTTATCGAGCACGGGCCCGACCAGTTCGTGAATAAGCTCCCCGAACATCGTGTCTTCCTGCGGCGGCCGGCCGACGACGGTGAACGGCCAGACCGCCTCGGGGCGATGGTACACCCGCTCGATCTTCAGCACGGGAAAGTCGTGCGCGAGGCTGTAGTAGCCCAAGTGATCGCCGAAGGGGCCTTCGGGCTTGACCACGTCGGGATCGAGGTAGCCGGAAATGCAGAAGTCGGCCTCGGCGTGGATGGGCAGTTGGCCGTCGCGGACGATCATCGGCACGCGCCGCCCGCCCAGCACGCCGGCGAAGCTCAATTCGCTCATTCCCTCGGGCAGTGGCATCACCGCGGCCACGTTCATGGCCGGCGGCCCGCCGACGAACACGTTCACGCGCAGCCGCTCGCCGCGCCGGATGGCGCTGGCATGGTGCACGGCGATGCCGCGGTGCAGTTGGTAGTGCATGCCGGCCTCGCGGTCGGGCTCGTATTGCCCTCCGGCAAGCTGCACGCGGTACATGCCCAGGTTCGAATGGTCGAGGCCGGGCCGGTCGGGATCTTCGGTGTACACCTGCGGCAGCGTGATGTACGGCCCGCCGTCGTCGGGCCACGACTTCAACTGCGGCAACTGCCCGAGCGTGGTTTCGTGCGCGAGGATCGGGCCCCTGCGTACCCGCCGCGGTCGGGCGTTCCACGCCGACCACGGGGTCTTCAGGTACAGCCGGGGGCGGCGCAGCAGATCGGCCGGGTCGGCCTGGAGGCTGACCAACTGCCGCAACCCGGCGAGCGTATCGCGGAACAGGTAGCGCACGCGGTCCATGGTGCCGTACAGATTGCACACCATGGGGAACGGGCAGCCGGGCACGTTGGCCAGCAGGACGGCCGGCCCGCCGGCGCGGAACAGCCGCCGCTGGAGTTCGGCCGCTTCGAGGTTCGCGTCGATGGGCGCCTCGATGGTGACCAACTGCCCGGCCGCGCGCAGATCAATCAGGCAATCGCGAAGGGAGCGGTACGCCATGGCCGGGCCTCTTACACGCCTTTCTTCCGCTTTCCCTGCCCACGCAATCGCCCCTGCTCCATCTCTTTGCGCAGATGGGCGAATTTCGCGGCCGGGGCGCGGAGCGTCCGCCTGGCCTGCCTCGAATTGCCACGCTGGTTCGACATCGGAGTGCGTGCGGGTGAAGAGGAAATCGCTGCCCTTCATTATCATCCTATCACCGCCGCAAAATCCCGGCAAGAGCCCCCCCTCGGAGCAAATGCATTTCGCTGCGAAGGGGAGGGCCTCACGCAAAGGAGAATAGATTGGAATGGATTGAACCTTGGGCATCTCAAAGATCGGATCAGTCGGAATTCTCCCCAACCAAGCCTTCTGCCCGCTTCTCTTTCACCCGCCTTC
>CAYPWB010000015.1:2782-20114 GCA_964414315.1 uncultured Planctomycetaceae bacterium
CATCCCTGTTGCCTTCGGGCCTCTGCGTGAGGCTAAGAACGCTTGCCCTACCAGTCGTCGGTCCGGAAGGGCGAGGCGGGCAGGCCCTCGCGATTGTAGAGGTTGGCGTCCGCCGGATTCATCGAAAAGGCGTACCGGACGGCCACGGGCTCGGGAACCGCCTCGGCCGAAACCACCACCGTGTCGCCGTCGATCACCGCGTCGGCCCAGTGCCATTTCCGGTCGGACCCCGCAATGGCGAATCCCTGCAGCTTGTCGACGGGCTTCGGCGGCGACATATCGCGCGGGCCTTCCTTCCGGGCGGCCATCAGCCCGCTGCCGACGTGGTCGAAGGCAATACGTATCTTCCCGTCCTCGACGGTCGCTCGCTTCATCAGCGGACCGCTGTACACGAGGTCTTTCTCGCCGTAGTCGCGGGCCAGAGCCCAAAGGGCAAGCCGGCGGCCGACGTCGAACTTGTTCTGCGGGTGGATGTCGTTGGCCTCGCCGATGTCGATGATGACGGCCATGCCGGTTTTGGGCACCTCGCGCACCGTTCGGAGCTGCGCCTCGCGAAGCCGGGCCCAGCCGTCGCCGCCGGCCGGGTCGGGGTTCGGCTCGCGAAAATTGGCCAACTGCACGAAGTAGAAGGGAAAGTCGCCCTGCTGCCACGTGGCCCGCCACCCGCCGATGAGGGCTTGCTTCTTCCAGAAATACGTCTCTCCCTCGCCGCCGTTCGATTCACCCTGGTACCAAAGCGCGCCGCGAATGGCGTACGGCTGCACCGCGGCGACCATGCCGTGGTACATGGTGGATTTATCGCCGAGTTTCTCGGCGTCGAGTTCGGCCACCAGGTCGAAGCCTGCCGGCGGGGTCCACGGCTCGATGCGCGTGCCGCCCCAGTTGCAGCCGATCAGGCCCACCGGAACGTCGAGTTCCTTTTGCAGCGCGTGGGCGAAGAAGAACCCCACGGCAGTGAAGCCCGGCGCGGTGTCGGCGTTGCACACCTGCCACGAGCCTTGGAAGTCCTCGGCCGGCTCGCCCGCCCGCACGTGCGGCACCTTGATGTGCCGGATCGTGGGCAGGGCGTCGAGATCGACGGCGTCGGGCACGAGCGATCGGGCAATCGGCCATTCCATGTTCGACTGGCCGGAGCAGAACCACACCTCGCCCACCAGCACGTTCTCAACGGTCACTTGCGAGTCGCCGGAAGCGACGGTAAGCGAGGCCGGCTCGCACGACACGGGCAGGGCGTCGAGCCGAACCATCCATCGGCCGTCGCCATCGGCCGTCGCCGTTTTCGTTTGGCCGGCGAACGTGACGCGCACCTCGGCACCGGCATCGGCTTGGCCCCATACCGGCACCGGCGTCGCCTGCTGGAGCACGGCGCCCTCGGAGAACATGGCAGGCAACCGGAGTTCGGCCTGCCCGACGGCGGTGCAAAGCAGCAGCAGCCCAAGAGCCATACAAACCAGTCGTCGTTTCATCGCAGCGCTCCAGGAATCGTGGTTGGGGAATCGTCCAAGCAGCCTGAGTATGGTCGAACCCCCGGCAATAGTCAATCTGCCGGCGGTGCCGCCCACGGCCGGGTGCCCGCCCTTGCCGCCGGCTTACGCTCTGTTACACTTCCTGGGCTGCGATGTTGCGCAGAGTGCTTCCTGATGCACTTGGAAAGGAGAAACGGGATGGCAAAGACGGCGAAACTGACCCTCGACAGCGGAGAACACGAACTGCCCGTTCTGGTGGGTACGGAAGGGAACCGCGCGATCGATATCACGAAATTGTACCGCGATACAGGCTATATCACCCTGGACGACGGGTTCGCGAACACGGGGGCTACGCGGAGCCACATCACCTACATTGATGGGGAGGCCGGTATACTTCGGTACAGGGGGTACCGGGTGGAAGAAATCGCGGAGCGGTGCGATTTCACCGAGACGTCGTACCTGCTCATTTACGGCGAACTGCCCACGGGCGAGCAACTCGAGGAATTCCGCCGAAGCATCCGCTCTCATACCCTGCTGCACGAGGGCATGAAGAATATTTTTGCCGGATTCCCCCCCGAAGCGCACCCGATGGCCATTCTCGGCTCGGTAGTCGGCGCGCTGGCCATCTATTCGCCCGACTCGCTGGAGCCGAACGATCCTGTCCAAGTCGAGTTGGCCATCCATCGCATCATGGCGAAGATGCCGACCATCGCCGCGTTCAGCTACAAGCAGTCGATCGGTCAGCCGTTCGTTTACCCGCAGAACCACCTTTCCTATTGCCAGAATTTCCTGAACATGATGTTCGCCGTTCCGAGCGAGCGGTACCACATGGACCCCGACTTTGTGGTAGCCCTGAACGCCCTGCTGGTACTGCATGCCGACCACGGGCAGAACTGCAGCACCTCGGCCGTCCGGATGGTGGGCTCCAGCACCGTGAACCTGTTTTCGAGCATCTCGGCCGGCATCTACGCCTTGTGGGGCGCCTTGCACGGCGGGGCGAACGAGGCCTGCATTAAGATGCTCGAGCAAATCCAGGCCGACGACGGCAACCTGGGCAAGTACATCGACCGGGCCAAGGACCCGAACGACCCGTTCCGCCTCATGGGGTTCGGGCACCGGGTGTACAAGAATTACGACCCGCGAGCGAAGCTGGTCAAGACGATTTGCCACCAGCTTTTCGAACGCCACGCGGTGGAGGACCCCGTGTTCCAGCTTGCTCAGGAACTCGAGGAGGTGGCCCTGAAGGACCCCTATTTCGTCGAACGGAAGCTGTATCCGAACGTCGATTTCTACTCGGGCATCATCTACCGGATGATGGGCATTCCGAACAACATGTTCACGGTGCTGTTCGCCTTGGGACGGCTGCCGGGCTGGATTGCCCACTGGCGCGAGATGCACACCAATCCGGAAGGGTCGCGCATCCATCGCCCCCGTCAGCTTTACCTGGGTCCGACCGAGCGGAAGTTCGTGCCGTTGATCAAGCGATAGCCTGTTCGAACCCCGGCAGGAGCATTTGCCGCCGAGGGTCCACGCGTTCGCGGTATCGGCGGCGGTATCCTTCGGCCAGATGCACCATGACTTCCAGCACGAGCAGGTCGGCGCGATTCATCACGTGCCGGGCGCTTCGGGCGCCGAGGCCGCGCACCAGTTCCTCGACGACGGCGAGGTGCAGTTGGAGCGTTTCGCGCGCTGACAGCCCGGCCCCGATGAGCAGCTTCGCCAGCCGCCCCAACTCGCCGGCGAGGTTTCCGGAACCCATGATCACGTAGGTCCGCAACAGTTCGCGGTAGTGGCACAGAAGCGGTTCGGGCAGGGGGAACGGCTGGGAGGCGGGATCGGCCTCCTCGACGGTCGGGGACGCCTCGGGGAGCCGAAACCGCTCGATGTCGGTGATCAGCGCCCGCTGCTGGCTCAACAGCCGCTCGGCCTCCTCGTGCTCGCGATGGATGCGGCTTTGCTCGGCCTGGGCGAGGCGGTGGTTTTGGCGGATTAGTTCGTGGCGTTGGACGGCGCGGGCGATCATCCAAATGAGGTTGCGCGTCGTGGCCGTATTGACGCACACGTAGCCGTCGGCGCCCACCTCGTAACACAACGCCAGGATTTCCGGTTCGCTTTGGGTGCCCAGCACGATGATCGGCTCGGTGGCCCCGCCCGCCCGATACCCCTCGATCAGTTCCAACGCATCCAACTCGTGGGGTTCGTGCGTGATCAGCACGGCGTCGAACAACTCGTCGCGAAGTCGGGCGAGCCCCGGCACCGCGCCGACCACCTGTTCCAACAGCACCTTCGAGGCACTGTCGGCCGCCAGGGCCTCGGCCAGCCAGCTTCCGGTGCGTCGGCGGGAGGTAATGCTCAGCACGCGCATGCGCGGAGGCAACCCATGCCAAGCGGACGATGAGTTCGGAGCGAGATTTCGAGCAACGTCGAGCGTGGCTTCCATGCAAAGCCCTTCCGTGGGCGAGGAGAATGCGGAATTCCGGCGGCGTACTCTACCGAGACCCGGCCGCCCGGTCAACGCTTTTCGCCGTCGAATCTCAGAGGCTGTCTCCCCTCTCCCTTTGGGAGAGGGGTTGGGGTGAGGGCTTGTAGAAAGTTGCGCAACATAGGGGGCATGCCCTGTTGGTCTAGCCCCTCACCCTAACCCTCTCCCGGAGGGAGAGGGGACGTGGATCCAAGCCTTCTCGGACAGTCTCTTACGGCCCCCCGCCTGGCAGGCTTCGGCCCGATCGGCATTGACGCATGTTTCCCGGACGAGTACTCTCCGCCCCGTATGCCCGAACCCGGGGCTGCCCGAAAGCCTTTTCTCACTCCCCCTATTCAACCGACCTTGCCCATGCTGGTACGTGGCCCTGCGATGTTGGTGGCGTTTTGCGCCCTGCTGGGTTGCACGCGCCTGCCGAAACAGAAGGCCGAACTGCCGCTGAAGCCCGCCCAAATGTCGCCCGACAGCGTGGTGATCGAAGTATTCTTCGTTCGCTGCCCGCCGGGCGATCCGCGACTGAACTGCGAGCTTTGGGACGAAGTGGACGAGCAGCAGGTGCCCGCCGAGGTCCGCCAGCGTCTTTGGGCGAACGGGTTTCGCGCGGGACTGGTGTACGGGCAGATTCCCGTGGCCCTTTCGCAACTGTTGGAACTGGCCGACAAGCCGGCGCCGAACGACGAGACGGTCGAGAACGAGTTGAACGAACTCGAGGCCGTGCCCACGGTCATGCGCCGCCACCTTCAAGCCCGGCCCGCCCAACGCAACGAGATCGTCGCCTCCTCGGTGTATGAGTCGTTGCCGGTCCTGGTTGCCAAGGAGGGCGAGGTGCGCGGGCAAACGTATCGGCAGGCGCAGGGCATTTTGGCGCTGAAGGCGGTTCCGCAGCCCGACGGCCGCGTCCGTCTCAACCTCGTCCCGGAACTGCACCACGAGCAGGCACGGCAACGGTGGATCGGCCGGCAAGGGATGCTCCAGATGGAAACCGGCCGACCCCGCCACTCCTTCGACGACCTGACGCTCACTGCCAAGCTCCTGCCCGGCGATATGCTCGTGCTCACCAGCCTTCCCGACCGGCCCGGCAGCCTCGGGCACCATTTCTTCACCACCTCGGAAGGCGAACCGGGCCAGAAGCTCCTTGTCGTTCGCCTTGCCCAAACGCAGCACGACGGCGCCGTTCGGTAGCCATGTTACCTGCCGCCACCCTCGACCCGCCTTCGTGGCGGCACTATCCGGGACGTCGCGTTCTGGGGTAGAATGGGTTTATGGGAGATTGGGTGACACACCAGCCGATACACCGACGCGAACAGATGACGCGACCGCTGCCCGACTTCAGTTTTCCGCCCGTCACCGAAGTGGTGCTAGGGGTCCAGTTCGAGAAGCTGGAGGCGATTCAAACGCCTCAATTGGGCTATATCTGGCACGCGTTCCGGGACCGATTCCCGCTAACGGAGGAGCACGCCCCCCTTGCAGAGACCATCGAACAGTTCGGGCCGAAGGCAGGTCGCCGGCCGGGGGTGCGGCTGGAGTTCTCCCCGGCTCCACAGCGTCCAAGAGTGTGGCATTTGAATGAAGCCACGACGGAACTGGTGCAGGTTCAACACGATCGCTTCGTCCGCAACTGGCGGAAGCAGGACGCCTCGGAAACCTATCCGCGCTACCGTAACCTTCGGGAACTGTTCCGCCAGGACTTCGAAACATTCAGGAACCTGGTCGAATCGGAACGATGGGGAGCCGTTGAGCCGAACCAGTGCGAAATAACCTATGTCAACGTCATCCCGGCGGGAGAAGGCTGGCAAGAGCACGGCGAGTTGGACAAGGTGCTTACCGTGTTCACTACGAATTATTCGGACAAGGGATTGGGCGTGCCCGAGGAAGCCGCCGTCAACCTGCGATTCATCCTTCAGGATGACGATGAGCCGCCGGTGGGGCGTCTGTATGTTGCAGCCACCCCGGTGTTTCGAGTTGCTGACAACCGCGCGGCGATTCAGTTGACACTGACTGCTCGCGGGAAGCCGGAAGGAAGCGGACTGGAAGGCATCATGCGGTTTGTCGATCGGGGGCATGGCGCAATCGTTCGGGCGTTTGCTGCCGTGACAACACCGGCAATGCATCGCATTTGGGGGCGAACACAATGATGACGGAACTACTGGAGCACCCGACCGGTAGTGAGGCGCTCTCCTATTCTCAGTGGCGCCCGCGTGAAGACTGGCCTTTGGCTGCTCAAGGATTCAGCCTGCCAGTTAACCTTGCCAGCATGAACGTACGAACGTCGATTCCTTTCGGCCGACACACCCTCGTTTTCGAGCAGCCGATCCCGGCGTGGGCACACCCATCGCTCAGGAGGATCGGGGAATTGGGGCAGTTGGGTTACGACTGGGATTCTTATGGCGCCATGCCCGTTGATCCTGCGTGTGCCGCGGCAGCAGCAAGGTTGGTCCTGGAGTTGCTTGGCCCAACGACTCCCAAACCCTCCATCGTGCCGACAACGCGTGGGGGAATCCAGCTTGAGTGGCATCGTGCAAACGCCGACCTGGAAATCGAAGTCCGCTCGCCCACCAGACTTCACGTGTACTTTGAGGACGGACGCACAGGAGAAGAGCAGGAGATTGATTTATCCGACAACCTCCGGCCGCTGTTGCCCCTGCTCAACCGACTGATGCAAGAGGACTAAGCTTCCTTCGCAATGTCGCAGCCTGAACTCGCCTACGTCGATGATCGGACGATTGGGAACGAAGCGCCCTTGTGGCGGCGTATAGCACCGACGCAGGTCGTGTACGACGACAACATGGGCCGCTGTCGCCCCAGTACCGCCGCCTTCCAGGACCACCGAGACGGCTCGCCGATGTCCGTGGTCTTGGGCCAAGACGTTCTCGCGGCGGGTCGGCGCCCCGAGTCGGTCTTGTTGGGGCATGAAGATTTCAGCCTGGCCTCGATTAGCGCCGGTCTAACCAGGAGGCACGGACAAGGCATACGGCGGGCTCCCTTGCCTGAGGAGCCTGCGCACGCCGAGGTCTTCGGCAAGAAGACCCGGAGTGTGCAGAAAGCCTTTTGCAGAGCCAGCGAATGGATCGTGCCGCCCGCGTAACCGGCCTTTCGGCCCGTGTTCCCCGCATCTGGAATTGCTTCGGCCGCCGCCCCCCCGCCTACGCACACCGGCCGTTGAGCAGGTCGATCAACTCGCGCAGGCGGCCGCAGTTGCGGCGGTCGAAGGCGAAGACGAGGCGGGGGAGGTCGGCCAGGTCGGGCTCGTCTTTCTCCTCCGGCAGCGGCCCGCTCACGGTGAACGTGCCCGTGGCCACAATGTCGGCGAACTCGCGTTGGATACGCTCGAGAACCTTCGGAGCCGGGGCCGACGTCAGTCGCACGACCAGGTTCGCGTGAACGTACCGCATGCTGTGGTACACGCTGTAGAAGCCGGTCATTTCCTCCACGGCTTCCTCCACTCGATCGGTAATGCGGTACAGCGAGAGGTCGTGGGAGTCGATCATGCCGCCGCCGAGCAAGTGCTCGCGCACGAATCGGTCGAAGCCGTGCCAGTAGCTGCCGCCCGGCTCGTCGAGCAGGACCACGGGCGCGAGGTCGCGCTTACCGGTTTGCAGCAGGGTGAGCACCTCGAGGCCTTCGTCCAGCGTGCCGAATCCGCCGGGCATCAGACAGATGCCGTGGGTTTCCTTCACGAACATGAGCTTGCGCGTGAAGAAGTACTTCATGTGGACGAGCTTCGAGTCGCCGGCGATGATCGGGTTGGCCTCCTGCTCGAAGGGCAGCAGGATGTTCAGGCCCATCGAACGCTCGCGGCCGGCGCCCTCGTGGCCGGCCTCCATAATGCCGCTAGCGGCGCCGGTGACGACGAGCCAGTCGCAGGCGGCCATCCGGCGGCCGAACTCGACGGCCTGCCGGTAGCTGGGATGGTCCTTGGCGGTGCGGGCCGAGCCGAAGACGGTCACCTTACGCACGGTCCGGTAGGGGGTGAAAACCTTAAACGCATATCGCAGTTCGCGCAACGTGCGGCTGAGGATTTTCAAGTCGCCCCGCGTGGCCCGGTCCGACGCCAGCTTGTCGGCCGATTCCTTGATCTTGTCGATCAGTTCGCCCAGCCGGCGGGGCGCGGCGCGTACCCGGGCTTGGTCGTCCCGGCCCGTGCTGGCAGTCGGCGGAGCTTCGGGAGACTGCACGGATTTGGGGGCTTTCGGGGAATCGGGGCGGTTCACGTGGTTGCTCCGGAAGTTGACGCGGCATCCCGCCAAAGCACTCGCCGTCCATTACATGATGGCCGCGGGGAAAACGGGACAGGTACGGTTTGCCGGAACGGCCCTCCGGGTGCTTTGCGCAAACCGTACCTGTCCCGTTTTCCCCGTGAACATTATAGCCCACCTGCGCGGGGAGGGGGCTTGCCAGTCCAGCAGGCGCGGCTTAGACTTGGATCCATGATCACCCTGATGCGCCAAAACGAGGTGACCGTACTCGAATTGGGCTCGGCGTACGACTCGCTCGACGATTCGTCGCTGGACGAGTTGGGCAGCCTGCTGCTGACCAAAGCCGCCACGGCCGAACCGCCCTGCATGGTCCTCGACCTGTCCAGCACCGATTTTATCGGCTCGCTGTTCATCGAGGTACTCGTGCGGGCATGGAAGCGGCTCACGGAGCGGGGCGGCGCGTTCGCGCTGTGTGGCGTCCGGCCGTTCTGCGACGAAGTGCTCAGAACCACACGCCTGGACACCCTGTGGGAATCGTTCCCCACGCGGGAAGCGGCCGTTGAGTCGCTCCGCGGAACGCCCGCACGCGTAAGTAAGGATTGACCTGCCGATCGTCGGGCCTGGAGAGCCCGGGGCCTAAGCCGAGGGACGACGGTAATGCTGGTAAGCTAGGAGGACTTCGTAAAGATCCATCGAAATCGTGATTTCGTCCTCGGCGAAGTCGCCCAGCCAAGTCCGTTGCGATTGAACGGCGTCGGCCAATAGCGGCAGCACGTCGGCCAGGGGTACGGTGACCGTTTCTCGTTGCGAGGACGGCTCGGCCACGGCGAGGGCCGCGGGATCGTCCTGAGGGCCGTAGTACACGCGAAGATGGGTCGGACGCATTCCAGCATTTCCTTTGGCTCGAGTGCCCACCCTGCCAGACTTCCTCCTGTATCGGCACTGGGTACCTTGTGGGTTTGAACTATTTTCGGGAAAATGCCGTCTTTGCCCCCCAGCCGTGTTCTCGCGGTTGCACGGCAAGGGCGGATCGTTATCAAGGTGCGGGTCGATAGGACTCGCCGGATTGTCCATGCACCGGGCCAAGCCCGGGCGAACTGGGTCACAGTATGATACCCACGGTTACCATCGATCTTCGGCACGTTGCTCGCGGGCTAAGCATCCCCCTCCGCCAAGTCCAGGCGGTGGTCGAACTACTCGACGAGGGCAACACGGTTCCCTTCATCACTCGCTACCGGAAGGACCATACCGGCGGCCTCGACGAGGAGCAGATTCGGCACATCCAGGGCCGGCTGGAAAAGCTCCGTCAGCTTGCCGACCGGAAGCAAACGATCCTCCGCTCCATCGAGGCGCAGGGAAAGCTGACCGACGAGCTGGCCGAAGAGATTCTTGCCGCCACCACGCCGAAGCGGCTGGAAGACCTCTACCTGCCGTTTAAGCCGCGCAAGCAGACCCTGGCCACGCAGGCCCGGGAGCGCGGGCTGGAAACGCTCGCTCGCGAGATTCTCAACGCCGATCCCGCCTGCGCCGACCTCGACGCCCGGGCCGCCGATTTCGCCAACCCCGACCGCCAGGTACCCACCGGGGCCGACGCGCTGCTCGGCGCCGGGCACATCCTGGCCGAGCAGTTCAGCGAACGGGCCGACCTGCGGCAGCGGCTGCGCGACATTCTGCTGCGGACGGGCAAGCTGGTCAGCGCGCGCATCGGCGGCGAGGCCAAGCCGGCCCAGCGCCCGGAAGCGGCGGAAGCGGCCATCGCCTCGCAACCGTCGCCGCAGACCGATTCCGCGCCGGCGTCCCCCGCCTCCGAGCCCACAGCGCCGGCGGCCGAGCCGACAACGCCGCAACCGGAGGCGGCCTCGGAATCCGTCCCCGCGTCCGATCCGGCCCCGTCTCGGCAACCGGCCGAGGAACCTCGAGCGCCCTCGGAGTTGCCTGCGGATGCGTCGCCCGACGCGCCGACCCCGGTGCCAACCGACGCATCGGCCGAGGCCGAAACGCCGCCGGCCGAGCCCGACCACGAAACGCGGCCCGCAACCACCCCGCCCCCGGAAGCCGGTCCCAGCGGCGATCCGGGGGTTCCCGGCGCTGCGGGGCCGGATGCCGAAGGCGATCGGGCTGCGGAAGCATCCCCCGAGGCGGCAAGCAGTACACCGCCTGAACCCACTCCGCCTGAACCCACTCCGCCTGAACCCACTCCGCCCGAAACCGCGCCGCCCGAAACGGCGGCTCCGCCTGAAGCCGCACCCCCGCCGTCCACCGAGCCGCAGGCGCCATTCCCCTCGGCCGACGCCCCCTCGGCTTCCGAGCCGACCGCGGCCGAGCCGTCGTCCGATGCCGCGGCGTCGTCCGGCGCCCCGCCGAAACCCGGCACCGCCAAGCCGCGTTCGAGCCGGAAACGCTCGCGCCGCTCCGGCAAGGCCGAGCAGAAGCAGGCCAAGGCGGAACGGGCGCTACAGAAGCGCAAGAAGCTCGAGGAGCAGCAAACCAAGGCGTTCCGCGACTATTTCGAGTTCAGCGAGGAGTTGCGCAAAATCCCGCCGCATCGGGTACTGGCCATCAACCGCGGCGAGCGCGCCCGCGTGCTCCGCGTGAAAGTCGAGGCCGATACGGACGCCATGCACCAGGCCATCGACGAGTGCCTGGTGCCCGAGGGCCATCCGCATGCCGAGTACCTGCGCGGCTGTGCCCGCGACGCGCTCGCCCGACTGATTCTCCCCGCCCTGGAGCGCGAGGCTCGGCGCGAACTGACCGACAAGGCCGAGGCGCACGCGGTGAGCGTGTTCGCCAAGAACCTGCGGAACCTGCTGTTGCAGCCGCCCATCCAGGCGCATCGCGTACTGGCCGTCGACCCCGGCTTTCGCAGCGGGTGCAAGCTGGCCGCGCTCGACCAGTTCGGCAACGTGCTCGAACACGGAGTGATTTACCTCGTCGGGCGGCCCGAGCGCACCGAGTTGGGCAAGCAGAAGGTGGTCGACATGGTTCGCCGCTTCGGCCTGTCGGTCGTGGCCATCGGCAACGGAACCGCTTGCCGGCAAACCGAGGATTTCTTCACCGAATTGATCGCCGGTGAGTTGAAGGACGACGGCGTGTCGTACGTGATTGTCAACGAAGCGGGCGCCAGCGTCTATTCGACCAGCCGGCTGGGCCGCGAGGAGTTTCCCAATTACGACGCCAGCCTGCGCGGGGCCGTTTCCATCGGCCGCCGCCTGCTCGACCCGCTCAGCGAACTGGTCAAGATCGACCCGGCCAACATCGGCGTTGGGCTGTACCAGCACGACGTTCGGGCGAAGCACCTGCGCACCTCACTCGACGAAGTGGTCGAGTCGTGCGTGAACTACGTGGGCGTGGAAGTGAACACGGCCAGCCCGGCGCTGCTGCGGTATGTGTCGGGCCTGAACCAGCTTACCGCCCGCCGCGTGTACGAACACCGGCTGGAACACGGCCCGTTCCGTACGCGCGAGCAGCTTCGCGACGTGCCCGGCTTCGGCGAGGCGACGTTCGTGCAAGCCGCCGGGTTCCTGAAGATCGCCGGCGGCCACAACCCACTCGACGCCACCTGGATCCATCCCGAAAGCTACGAAGTGGCCGCGAAGGTGCTCGACCGGCTCGGCGCCCAAACCGACACACTGGCCGAAAAGGAAACGGCCGCGGCACTGGCCGAGCGAGCCCGGCAGGCGAAACTCGATGAGTGGGCCGCCGAACTGCACGTGGGCACCATGTTGCTCAACGACATCGTGGCCCAACTGGTGCGTCCCGGCCGCGACCCGCGCGACGACCTGCCCAAGCCCATCTTCCGCCACGGCGTGATGAAGATGGAGGACCTCACCCCGAACATGGAACTGACCGGCACCGTGCTGAACGTGGTCGACTTCGGCTGCTTCGTCGATATCGGGCTGCACGACAGCGGCCTGGTGCACGTGAGCCGGCTGGCCGACCGCTTCGTGCGCGACCCGCACGAGGTCGTGGCCGTGGGCGACGTGGTGAAGGTTTGGGTGCTGGAGATCGACAAGGAGCGCCGACGCGTTTCGCTCACCATGATTCCGCCGGGCACGCCGCGGGAGCGGCGCGGGGCGCCGCCTTCCGGCGGGGCTGCCGACGCCGGGGAACGCGGGGCCCCGGCGCGCCGAGGGCAGCGGCGCGGCGGCGGATCAGCCGCCGGCGGTCCTTCGCGCGCAGGCGGCGGACGCGGACGCGGCAAGCCGCGCGACGGCGAGTCGAGCCGCGGAGGACGGCACAGCCGTTCGGCACCGCCTGAGTACCGACCCAAGCCGCGGCCCAAACCGACCGCCCCTATCACCGACGAGATGAAGGCCGGCAAGGAGCCCATGCGGACCTTCAGCGATCTGCTGCAGTTCTATTCGGAGAAGCAGTCGGAAGAAAAACCGGCTGCGAAGGGCCAAAAAAAGACGAAAAAGCCGGCGCCCAAGACGCCGGAAGCCGCATCGGACGCCCCGTCTTCCGTCGAGCCGCCGGCAACCGAGCCGCCGCCGGAGGCCCAGGTGACACAGCCAAGCCAGACGGCACCGCCAACCGAGGCGCCACAGCCCGCCTCCCCGGCCGAGCCACCTCGCGAGGACCCGCCCAAGCCGAACCCGACCGACCAGTAGCGCCCCCAAGGCCTGACCACCAATGCTGCTCGCAGAAGGCGTTGCCGTTCCGATGGACTTTCACGAGCGACTTGAAAAAGCGATCCAACGCGGCCTCCGCGCCAGCGACGTTCGCGCCCGCGCTCAAGAGGAGCGTGAACTAAACGAAAAGGAACTGGCGCGGCTTCATTCGCAGTACCGGCTCGACGTCTCCGAACGGATCGAGCGTTGCTTGCGGCAAGTGGCCGACCAATTTCCCGGCTTTCGCTTCGAGACGATCTTCGGCGAGAAAGGCTGGGGCGCAGCCATCAGCCGCGACGATCTGCGCGTTCGTGCGAAGCAACGCACTGCCCTCTTCAGCCGTTTGGAAATGGTCATCCGCCCGCCCAACGAATACCACGTGCTCGAACTGGCCGCCAAAGGGACGGTGAACAACCGCGAGGTTTTCAATCGCACTCAGTACCAGCGACTCACCGAGGTCGACCTCACGACCTTCCACGAATGGGTCGACAACTGGTCGCTCGAGTTCGCCGAACTGTACGCGGCGAAGAACTGAAAGCGGAATGACGAACTGTCAGGCATAGTTCCAGCTATGACTTCTTGAGCCTGCTTGGGCTTGGAACGCTCGCTACGCCGATGGTTGCGGCGGCGAGCACTTGCCAAAGGGCGATGGTGGCCGGATGAGGGAGGGGCGGCCCGGCATGCGCGGATGGCTGCCAGGAGTCGACTCGCTCCCAACCATCCACCGTTCGCCGCCACGGACTGTCGGCCGCCGGTGCCTCGGCCGAACGGTCGAACGGCGCGGGGACCGTGCAGGCCGCCCAACCGGCGAGGAAAAGCATCGCGAGAAGAACCGCGGCAAGACGCATCGCTGAGGTGCCCCGAAAAGGATCGAGCCCGCGCCCGCTCGGCCCGCCGCCGGGGCCGGAAAATGGTCGGGCGACATCGCGATCCTCATCCCAATGCAACCGGCGAGCCAAGTCGAATGGCACGCGGGAGAACGCGAGGCGCAAGGTTCGCTGGGCAAAGCAGTTGCGCCTTCCGATGGGTCGCAAGACGTCCGTGCGTCGCCGTGGTGAGTTGGCAACGCCGCCTCCAAGACCAGTTGCGTTTTCGCCACGCGGTTCTGCAACGCGGAATCGTTCCTCGGAAAGTTGCCGCGGAACCGGTTGTGTCCTAGGTTTCCTATAGCAAGCGCCTCGTTCGGGCGCATGCCGCCCCGTGCACGACTGCGCGGACGGGACCTCCCTCTGAACCGCATGCAGGACTCCTTGGAACCATGAGCGACGCCCAACCGCCCCGTATCGACCTGAAGCGCATCCTGGCCGGCGCCCAGTTGCCCGCCCTCCCCCAAAGCGCCATCCGCCTGTTGGAACTCTCGCAGGATCCGCACAACGGACCGGCCGAGTTCGCCTTCCCGATCGAGGCGGATCCCGGCCTGACCGGCCAGGTGTTGCGTTTCGTGAACTCGTCGTACTTCGGCTTCTCGCGCGAGATCTCGAGCGTGAAACTTGCGATTACGCTGGTGGGCATCCGCACGATCAAGAACTTTTCGCTCTGGAGCGCGGTGTTCAGCCTGATGCCGAACCCGAAGTGCGGTCCGTTCGATCTGAAGCTGCTTTGGCAGGACTCGCTGCGGCGAGCCTTGTTCGCTCGGCACGTGGCGAAGTTGCTGGGCGCCAAGGAGCCCGAAGATGCCTTCTCGGCCGCCCTGTTGCAGGATATGGCCGTGCCGCTGCTGGCCAAGGAGGCCTCGCAGTTGTACACGAAGCTGATCCAATCGCGGAACGACGGGAAAGTACGGCTTTCCGCCATCGAGCAGCAAGTGCTCGGTTGGACCCACGCGGAAGCCGCCGGCATGATGGCGCGTCAGTGGAACCTGCCGGAAGCCTTCGCCGTGCTCATCGAGCACCATCATCAGGCAACGCAACTCGCCGGACAGTCGCAGGTCGAACCGGCCACGATGTCGGTCGCGCTTTCCGCTCTTCTGCCTGCAGCGGCCGACGCCGAGTGGCTCGAGTGCGGGCAGTTCGAGTCGGTCTTTCAAGCGGCGGTTCCCCAGGGGGGAACAGGACTGCCGGAGGTGCTACACCAGGTCGACGAGCAATTTCGGGAGTTCGCGCCTGTGATGAAACTGGCCGAGCCGGGCAGTTCGCTGGTGGAGCGGTACGAACACGCGATGGCGGCCGCGTAGGCATTCCCAGGCCTCTTTCTCCACGCGGCGTAGCAAAAAAGACGGCGTGGAGCCTCGACCCGGCAATGGCGCCTTCGTAGTGAGCCGCGGGTTGTGGATGCAAGGATTGCCGATTTCTTTGCGCGCCCTCCCCTTCTGTGCCCCGGGCGCCTACAATTCTTCAACGCGGCTTCCGTCGCGGAATGGGTGCCGGCGCGAATGCAGGCGGCCTTGTCTTCCCGTCGCGAAGCGGGTGCCCGCCACTTTTTCGGCGGAAGGCGCGGTTGGTGGGCCCAACCGCTCCCGGCGAAACCCGGCACCGTTGCCGGAGAACGCTTCCCCGATTCCCGAAAACAGCTACAATTGTAATGATGAGCAACCGATCGCGAATCCGACGCATGAAGCTCCAACGCGAGGCCGAGGGCTACCTCGAACTGGGACTCGCCCGCCGCGCGCTTGACGTGCTGGCGCGCTTAGGCGACCCGACACGTTTGGACGGCCAGTCGCTTTACCTCTGGGGGGAGGCCCTGCGCGAGTTGGGACGCTACGACGACGCCTTGGTTCCGCTCGGCCAAGCCGCGGAACTTGAGCCGGAGAACATCCACGTTTGGGTGGCGTTGGGCTGGTGCTACAAGCGAACTGGGCGGCTCGACTTGGCCATCGAAGCCCTGGAGGAGGCCCTCGCCGCCCAGCCTGAGGAATCGCTCGTCCATTACAACCTGGCGTGCTACTGGAGCCTGGCCGGCAACAAGGACCGGGCGCTGGGGTATCTGGAGCAATCGCTGGCGATCGATCCGGCGTTCGCTCAACTCATCGGCGATGAACCCGACTTCGACCCGCTGCGCGACGACCCCGATTTTCAAGCGGTGGTCAACGGGCAGCCGGTGGGCGATTAAGGTGGTCCCTTCGGGCCGTATACATCAATAGTTGTAGGTCAGCCCGGCAAAGGCTCCGTGAAGAATCAGTTCGCCGTTGGTCTTGATATTGCGGTATTCGGGAATGTCGTTCACGTAGTGCGGAATCTGATGATCGGCCAGGGCCATGCCGGTCGCCACCATCACCCGATAGCCGACCTTCGCCGAAAACCGCTGCGTAAGCTGCCAGTCGAGTCCCAGGTCGATTTGCGTGAGGAACGAGAGGGCATTCGTGTTCGCGTGGACGGGGAACGATTCGCCGGCCGGGCCGGTGACCGTGGCCACCGTTCCGTCGCCCAGCCGAGCGACGAAGCGGTGATCGACGTAGTTGTTGTAGATTCCGATCTTGGGCGTCACGAAGACCCGGCAGGACGGATGAAAGTGGTACCCCATGTCCGCCCCGAACTGGAAGCCGAGCAGGTTGTTGGTCACCTGGTCGTCCAGAAAAGCGGTTTGGGCAAGCTGGCTCCAACTCGCACCGACTCGGCGCGTTCCGAAGGTCAGTTGTTCCCAGAACCGGAAATAGCGGACGCCGAACTCGAAATCGCAGTCGAACCGGCTGCCGTAGGTCCAGGGAAGGTCGGTCCGCACAAAGCTGAGTTCGGCGTTGTGCAGTTCGTTGCGGCGCCACAGCCGATGCTCGGCGGCTCCGTCGAACCAGTCGCGGGCATCGGTGCCGTTGAATCGAAGCTCGCGGACCGTCAGGGTGGTGCTCACGCCGTTGGCATGAGTCATGCTACGAAACCCGTAGAACGGCTCGATGGTGAAGTACGAGGCCTGCAAGGCCCAGGGGCCCTCGCCGCAGCATCCGAAGCGGCGGCCGAGCTTCACTTCGCCGCCCGCTCGCCATTGCAGCCCGATCATGTCGGTATGCATTAGCTGATTGGGGTTATTGCCGTCCTCGTAGGTGGTCCACAACCGGTTCGCGTTGTTGCGGCCGAGGAACAGAGCCGCGGCCCCTGCGTACCACCGCGAAGGCTCACATTCGATGCCGCAGGCTGCGGCGAAGGGGCTGCAGCCGAAACCTCCGCCGCAAGACGCCTCGTAGCCCGAATACGCCGGAGGTGTCGGGCCGCAATCGCCCCAAGCCGGGTCGTAATCGAGGTAGCTGCCCGTCGCCGGGGCGTAACCATTGGCGGCCGGCGCCGGCAGGGGAACGTCACCGGGGGTGTCGGCAGGGGCGTCGCTGGGCGACTCGCCGGGATCGGCCATTCCCGGCGGCGAGGGCGGAACCGGAATCGCCTGCTGCAACGGCTCGGCCGGTTGGGGGACTTCCGGTGTGTACGAATGGGCCGCTGCCGGATGCGGCTGCACCACGACCGGAGCCGCGTAACGCGGCATGGCTTGGGGCTGCACCGGACGCTGCGGCATCGCATAGTGCGACACCGCATACTGCGGCATCGCCTGTCGCGCCGATGCATACCGCGGCATGGCATGTTGCGGCACTGCATACTGAGGTGCGGCGGGCGAGAACTGCAGCAGCGGTTGCCGAGTAAACGGTTGCGCTGGTTG
>CAYPWB010000015.1:20214-24537 GCA_964414315.1 uncultured Planctomycetaceae bacterium
CGGACGGGTTGCGGCTGCGGCCGAGCAATCGGCGGCTGAAACGCGGGGGCCGCGTAGCTTGCAGTCGAAACGGACGGCGCGCTCCTGGCCGCCGGAAGCTGTACCAAATCGGGGGAACCGTAAAGCCCATACTGGCCGTACGCCGTGGCAGTAGCCAAAAGCATAAGGCCAACGGACCATGAGTAGCGAGAAACGGTCATGACGGAAGACTCCTTTCCTTCAGTTGAACGCCCACTCCATGCCACACTCGTAAACAGCATCGTCGCCAGGCGGGCTCGGCAATCGTCGTTTTCGACCTGGAACCCCGGCTTTTCGCCAGACCTCGGTGTAGCAACCGTTGCCTGCGGAATGGATGCACCGAGGTCGCAATGCGACCGCATTAGGGCGTTCCGTCAAATCCGGAACAAGCCGTCCACAGAACCCGAAGAATCGGTACAACAAGGGCAAGACGGGACGGTTATAAACGCCGGAAGGATGGGAACAATTGTACGGCAATCGCTCAACCGGTTCGCAACAGCTCCTCGGCCAGCGCCTGGTAATCCTCCGCGCCGTGCGAGGTGCGCGCGTACTGGAAGATCGACTGGCCGAAGCTCGGCGCCTCGGCCAGCCGGATATTCCTGCGGATGCGCGTGCGGAAGGCGACTGCCTTCGCCCAAGGCGTGCCGCTCCCGCGAGCGGCCTGGAAGAACGCCTCGACATCCTGGCGGACCTCGGTAGCCAGTCGGGTACCCGTATCGTACATGCAGAACGCGACGCCGGTCAGCCGCAGCCCGGGATTCAGCCGCCCGGCCACGGCCCGAATCGTTTCCAGCAGCTTCCCCAGCCCGTGCAACGCCAGGAATTGCGGCTGCAACGGGATGAGTACCTCATCGACCGCCGCCAGGGCATTGAGCGTGAGCAGGCCCAAGGAAGGCGGGCAGTCGATTAGCAGGAAATCGGCCTCCGGCGGGTCGGCCCGCAGCTTGCCTCGCAGCACCAATTCGCGACTGTCGCGGTCGGCCAATTCCAGCTCCGCGGCAGCCAGGTCGATGGCGCTGGCCGCTACCGTCAGCCGCTCGCCCGCCGGATAGCACGCGCTGGAGAACGGGGCGTCGCCCACCAATACCTGGTAGATGGACGGCTGCCCGCTCGAAGCGTCCAGCCCGAGGTGCAACGTGGCGTGCGCCTGCGGGTCGAGGTCGACCAGACACACGCGACGGCCGGCGGCGGCCAGGCCCGCGGCCAGGTTGACCGCCGTGGTGGTTTTCCCCACGCCGCCCTTCTGATTCATGATGGCGATAGTTCGCATGGCACAGCCTATTATAGCGATCCTGCCCGCCGGGCCTAGAGCCACCCGGACGGTTCCCAATGGTGCGCGCTGTTGGAGTTCACGCTTCAGCGTGCCGGATCAGGACCATGCCTGGTTCGCACGCTAAAGCGTGAACTCCAACTGGCAACGGTTCACAGGGCGGTACGGGCTGTCTTCTCCACTCCGTGCGAAGGGGGCAGCCCCCGGGAACGATTGGAGCCACCGTTGGCTTTCCCGCGTGTACGCGTTACACTGGGCGGCATGATCAGCTTTCCGCAACTCGACTTTCACCGGACCCCGGCAACGCTGCTGGTCGCCGCCGCGGCCGCTGCGCTGGAAATCGTCTTCCTGCTGGACGACATGCAGGACGGCACGCGCCGGTTGGATATGTACAACGAACTGCTGGGCATTCTGCCGCGACTGTGGGCAGGCGAATTGTGGCGGCCGTTCACCACCAGCCTGATGCACGCCGGCCTGCTCCATGCCGCCTTCAACGTGTACTGGCTGCTGCTGTTCGGCATTACGCTCGAACTGCGGCTGGGCTCGTACCGGATGCTCGGGCTGCTCGTGTTGCTCGGCTACGTTTCCATGATGCCCGAATACTGCATTAGCAGCTACCGCCGTGAGCAACCCATCATGATTGTTGGACTTTCGGGCATCGTATACGGGCTGTTCGGCCTGTTATGGATGGGCCGGCGCTGGCACACCGACATGTACGCCGTGTGCGACCGGCACACCTCGCAGATCCTGCTCGGCTGGTTCTTCCTGTGCATCCTGCTGACCTACGCGAACATCCTGCCGGTGGCGAATATCGCGCACGGAGCGGGCTTCGGGTTCGGCGTGCTGTACGCCCGGGCGCTGTGGAGCCCGCGGCACCGAGGCTGGTGGCTGGCAGCCGCGGTCACCGCCAGTGTGCTGGTACTGGCTACACTCCTCGGCTGCCCGGGGCACGCCGGTTTCGAGCACGTGCACCAAGCCGGACGGCTGTGGTGGCGCTGATAGACGCCAACGTTGCAGAGCGACAGGCAAGCGGGAACCGTCAGGCCCCGGTTTCTGCGAAACATCGTGCAGCTCATTCCCTCAGCGACAAAGCGCATTGCCGACCGTGTCGGTTTGTTTCGACGCTCCCGCCCGGCCGATGACATGCGTTGTGGATTCCAGGAGAAACAGGGGCCTCACGGCCCCCGCTCGCCTGACGGTTTACAGCCTTCGCCCAACTTCACCCGAGGATCGCCTGCAGGTCGGCATCCGGCGTGCCGATGGGCTGGATGCCGAACTTCTCGACCAGCACGTCGAGTACGGCGGGCGTGACGAACGCCGGCAGGCTCGGGCCCAGGCGGATGTTCGTCACTCCCAGGTACAGGAGCGTCAGCAGGATAGCCACCGCCTTCTGCTCGTACCAACTCAGCACGAACGAAAGCGGCAGGTCGTTCACGCCGCAATCGAATGCGCCGGCCAAGGCCGTCGCAATCTGAATGGCTGAGTACGCGTCGTTGCATTGCCCGACGTCCAACAGCCGCGGAATGTCGCCGATCGCGCCGAACTCGAGCTTATTGAAGCGGTACTTGCCGCACGCCAGGGTAAGGATGACACAGTCGTCGGGCACCTTCTGCGCGAACTCGGTGAAGTAGTTGCGGCCCGGCTTGGCGCCATCGCAGCCGCCCACGAGGAAGAAGCGGCGGATCTTGCCCTGCTTCACCGCGTCGATGACCTTGTCGGCCACGTTCATTACGGCGGCATGGCCGAAGCCGACCAGAATGCTGTGCTCCGGGGCGTCGGCTTCGAAGCCGGGCGCTTCGAGCGCGGCCTCGATGACCGGTGTGAAGTCGCGATCGGGCCCGATATGCGTCACGCCCGGCCAAGCCACCAGCCCGCTGGTGAAGATGCGGCCCTGGTACGTTTCTTTGGGCTTCTGGATGCAGTTGGTGGTCATCAGCACGGCGCCGGGGAACGCGTCGAACTCGCGCCGCTGGTCCTGCCACGCGCCGCCGTAGTTGCCCACCAGGTGCTTGTACTTTTTCAACTCGGGATACCCGTGCGCCGGCAGCATTTCGCCGTGGGTATAGATGTTGATGCCCTTGCCCTCGGTTTGCTTGAGCAACTCCTCGAGGTCCTTCAGATCGTGCCCCGAAACGCAAATGGCCTTGCCCGCAACGGGCGTGACGCGTACGGAGGTGGGCTCGGGGTTGCCGTACGCACCCGTGTTGGCCTTGTCGAGCAGTTCCATGACGCGCAGGTTCAGTTCGCCGGCCTTCAGGGCCCAGCCGAGCAGCGCGTCGGTGTCCGGACGCTCCTCGGTAAGGAAGTCGAGCCCTTCGTGGAAGGTGGCATAAACGCCCGAATCTTCCTGGCCGAGCAGTTGGGCATGGTCGGCGTAGGCGGCCGCCCCCTTCAGGCCGTACAGGATCAGTTCCTGGAGCCCGGCCACGTCGGCCCCGAGGATAAGCTGCCGGCTTTCGATGCCCACGGCCCGGCCCTGCTCGATGAGGCCGTCAAGATCGGCAACCGGCGCCCAGGCGGCCGGGCCGCCCAACTCTTCCGGCTGCCGGCCGGCCTCGGTACACGCCTCGTTGTACAGTTCGCGGGCGCGGTCTCGCATCTCGGCCGCCTCGCGCAAATGGTCTTTTAGCCGGTCGGGGTCGAAATCGACGTTGGTCACGGTGGCGAAGAGGGCCTGGATGACGAATACGTCGATGGCCCGGTCGCGGCGGCCCAACTCGCGTGCACGGTGGGCGTACATGGAAACGCCCTTGGTGGCCCAAACGAGCAGGTCCTGCAGGACAGCCGTCCGGTCGTCTTTCCCGCAGATGCCCATATCGGTGCACCCCTTGCCCCCCTTGGCTTGCTCACATTGGTAACAAAACATCGCGTAACTCCTGTGGAAAGTGGAAGGTGGAAGGTGGAACGTCGAACGTCGAACATCGAACCCCCAACACCGGCATCGCCCCTGGAAGCGGGCTGCACGGCTTTCAATAGTCTCGCGAGTCTCGCGAGCGACTCCCGGGCCGTCGTTCAGCCTTCAGCGTTCGATGTTC
>CAYPWB010000015.1:24637-34341 GCA_964414315.1 uncultured Planctomycetaceae bacterium
GTTCGACGTTCGACGTTCAAACCAATCTTAGCCGCCCCGGGAGCATCGGCCCTTGACCTGAATCAAGCGGCAGGAGAGAAATATCGGGCCGCTCTGGTTGGGCAGCGGGCAGAAGCCGGCCCGACTGTTGGTTTTGGCAACATAGGCAACCTAGAGCCAGGCGGCCTGGCTGCCGCTCGGCGTATCGGCAGCAGATTTGCCGTGTCGCCCAAGGCGCTGGCCGGAAGCTGGACGAAGATGAGGTTTCCGGCTATATTTCAGCCGCCGCGATGTACGGCATCAACACCATGCTCAACTACGCTCCGAGGCGAACACTCACCGGCAACGTCGCCTCGGCCGTGTTCGGCAGCCATCACCCGGGGAACTGCAACTTCGCCATGGGCAACGGCTCGGTGCACTTCCTGTCGGAGAACATGGACTCTCACGCCTTTCGGAGCCCGGGCATCCACAACGACGGGCTTCCCCTGGGCGGGCTGCCGGAGTAGACGTCCCTCTTGGCCGGTTCTCATCGGCTCGCGGGTTTTAACCTGCAGCAGCCGTCGATCTGCCTACTGCAGCAGCCAGGCAACGGCGGCGGCGAGGCATTCGTCGTCGGACGCCGTGCATACGGTCACGTGGTCGCCGGCGCCGATGGCGGTGTAAGCGGCGGCGATCGGCTCCGGTACCGTGTTGCCCTCGCCGGCCAGCCGGAGTGGCACAGGGGCGGCCAGCGCGATGAGACCGGGGAGGTCGCCGTACTTCACGGCACCGGGCAGAAAGTCGGGATGGTCGAACTCCACGAGCGGCGCGAAGCGGAAACCGGTGGTGTCGAGGGCTGCCTTTTCCACGGCGTCGCCTGCCTGGGCGCACGCCCCGGCTACCCAGCGCCCGGCCCCGTTCACCCCCAACAGCATCACCCGCTTCGCACCGAACGCTTCGCTCCGGGCAAAGGCGACGGCCGAAAGCAAATCGTGGACGCGCTGGGCGAACATCGGGTGGTTGTAGCCAAACGTGTAGCCGGCGAAGAGGTGCCAGTTGCGCTGCTCGCCGTGGAAGGGCTGCCGCCCGACCGGCGCGCCGTCGTCGGTGAACTCGCCCTGTCCCAGCAGATCGACCGCGAGAACCGCCGCGCCGGCGTCCAACAGCCTTCGGGCCGCGGCGATCGGACGGCCCTCGGCATCGAACAACGCCTGCTTGCCGGCCGGATCAGCCCAAACGATCACGGTTTCGTCCCAACCAGCGGGCAGCAGTGCCACGGCGGGAATCTGCTCGTCGCCGGGCAGGTACTCAATAAGCAGGTTGCGCTCGGTGTAGGGACCTCGATCGTCCTCGGCCACCGTCTTGGCACGCACCTCGCCGTCGCCAGGGAGCTTCCGGCCGAGCATAACGTCCCACGCACCGCCCACCACGCGCCGGTACTCGGCGGCCGAGGCGACATCGCGCGGCCGCAATGCGTCGAGCTGCGCCCGGGCGTCGTCGGTCATCCACCGGACCAGCGCCCGTTCGTGCTCCTCGCCGCGCTCGGCCGGTGCCGGATGCTGCTCGTTCCAGACCGACATCTCCTCGCGGCTGAGAGGAACGTAATCGTCCTCGACGATCGGCTGCTCGAGCCCCAATCCCAGATGCTTGTTCATCCACGAGTACATGACCGCCCGGCTTACGTAGTTGAAATTGTGCGGGAAATGCACCAAAGCCTTCGCCATCACGTTGTCGGGTGCGCCCACGGTGGCGTAGAGCCGCTTGAGTTCGGGCAGGCCCTTCTGTTCGATTTCGTTCGTCCAGTCGTTGGCGGCCGTCATGCCCAGGGGCCGCGGCGCGAACAGACCGGCGAACTCGATGTTGCCGGTGCCGATTCGCAGATAGCAGGCGTTCTCGCACGCGCAGCCGCCCTGCATGGCGGTCGATACCATTACGGCGGGAAACGACACAGCCGGCCGCGGGTCGACGGCGCAGAGCATGAACGTTTGCGTTCCCCCGCCGCTGGCCCCCGTGACGCCGATGCGGTCCGGGTCGACCTCCGGCAGGCTCAGCAACCAGTCGAGCGCGCGGATCGAATTGTACGTTTGCAGGCCCATGTGGTTTTGCAGCCGCAGTTCGGCCTGCGGGCTGGAGAAACCCCAGTTCTCGGCGGTGCAAAGAGCTTCGCGGCGCCGTGGGGCGTGGGAAAGCTGGACGCTGTCGGCGTAGCCCACCATGTCGTAATGGAACACGATGCAGCCCATCCGGGCGAGCTGCACGCACCGCGCTTGCAGCGGATGCCGCCCGCCCACCTCGAACCGCTCGGCCCCCTCGACGATCATCTGCCGGACCGCCTTCTCGCCGTGGTCGTGGAAGCGGCCGTCGGGCCAGTGGCCGTGCGGGCTGAGGACGGCGGGCAGTTCGCCGTCGCACTCCGCCGGCCGGTACAAGTTGCCGGTCACGTAATGCCCAGGGAAACTCTCCAAGTACACCTTCTCGACGGTGTACCCGTCGCGCTCGACCTTGCCATGCACCACCGCGGCGGCGGGCGTTGCCGACGGCATGGGCCAGAGGCCCGTGGCCACGAGCAGACGGCGGCGCACGGCTGCGGCCCGGGATTGCCACTGTTCGGCGTTCTCGGGCGGGGTGAAAGGGAAGTCGTCGTTCAGGCTCCGCAATTCGCCCAGTCGGCGATCGGTCGGCTTCTCGCCTTCCGGCAGCACGCGTGGCGCCGCTCGGACCCACCCCGGTGCTGCCAGGCAAAGAAGGAAGGCTGTCAGCAGGAACGGTGCGTGGGAATGGGAATCGGTTCGCATGGGGTGTACCTCGTCGAATTGGAGGGCAGCCGAAGGATTGGAACGCGCCTTCCGGTCGGAGTTCACGTACGGTTATACTATTGGCCACTTGGGCGGGCAAGCACGCTTCACTCTTGCCTACCCTTACGCCCTTCCCCGCCGGCCCGTCTGCCGATAGTATGGAGTAGCAACCCACGAACCTGCCGAAACGGTGCCATGCCACACGAAATGGAAACGATCTATACCGCCGAGAGTCTGCACGATGCCCAGCGGGTGCGCGACTTGCTGGCTGCGGCCGGAATTGCCGCCGTACTGATGCGCGATCCATTCGAGCCGGGCCAGGCGGCCGGGGCGGAGGGGGTTCGGGTTCAGGTGGCGGCGGCCGACGTGGAGGCTGCGCGGCCGGTTGTCGGGCGATTCACCCGAGGCCGCCTCGACGAATCAGCCGAAAGCGGTATTCTCGACACCTGGCCCCGTTGCCCCGAGTGCAACACGCCGCGCATTGCATGCTGCCCGGTTTGCCAGACGGCGGGGTACGATTTCCCCCAGGCCGACTTCGAATTCTCCGTTCCCCCGGAGTATGCCGACGCATCCGAGCCACTCTCATGCGACTGCGGCGTGTGCGACCCGAACCGGCCGGCCGATGCTGCGGCGGGGGCCGAAAGCGACGCAGACGCCTCGCACACCGAAGCCGAGGAAGTCGAGCCGCCCGTCATGCTCACCTGCCCGACGTGCGACGAGCCCTTCATACCGCGTTACTTGAAGCGGTGCGAGTGGTGTGGGCACGCATTCCCCGACGGGGCCGAGTTCGAACTGCCCGACGAACCCGCCGAGCCCGTCAATGCCCGCGTCGTCGCGGTGTTCTTCGCGCTCGCCGCCGGCGCGCTGCTTCTGCTGGCATGGCTGGCCTACGCAATCTGAGCCGATCGGCGCCCCGCGTGCGGCCCGGTGGGCCCAGTTCGTTGAACCGCAAGGCCAGCGGCCCTCGCGATGGAACGACGGTGGCCTATGCGTCGCGATTTGGAGCTTGCCATTGGACAAACTCTTCGTCTTTGCCCAGATAGGCGCCGATGCAGGCGACGTACCGTTCGAAGTCCGGCAGTCTGGTTTCCAGGATGCGTCTCAATTCCGTCGTTTCCACATCCCAGTACAAATGCACGTGCCGGTTGCGGAACCGTGCCATCTTCTTCAACTCGTTGCCGAACTCGGGCGTCACAACCCCGGCTTCGGTCAAGACCTCGAAGGTGTCAGCATAATCTTCAGGCGCGCGAAGGGCTTTGCGGGAAATGATGTGGCTGGCGACGTCGATTGCCGCTTCAATGGCGGCTGTGAAGTTGTATTTCGCACTGCTTTGCAGGTGCGGGTCCGCCAGGAACGTCGCCGGCGGCAGGTCGCGCAATTCACTGAGCAGTGCCAACGATTCCCGCATGGAACCAAACAGCTTTCCAAGGCGCTCAGGATCGGGGGAACTCATCGAACGATCTCCGCCAGGTACTCCTGCCGCTTGGGCCGGAAGTCGAAGTATTCATAGCGCGACCGGTATTCGAAGTCGGCTCGAGCGTTGGGATCGCGGTCAAGAATCACGCGACCCTGCGATACCACTCTTGCACGAAAGGGCAATGGGGCCCGATTGAGCACCTGCACGTCGGCAGGCAACTTCATTTCCGATTCAAGACGCATTTCGAGGGGAATGGCACACTCCATGGAGACGTCGCCGGCCGCCGCGAGTCGCTCGAAGGAATCGTCGTGAAGATACACGGCGACATCAACATCCCGGGGCGATTCACCATCGAACAGCGAACCATGCAGGTAGGCGAAGGCAATCTCCGGCGTTTCCGCCACGACCGCGCGAACGCACTCGGCGATATCGGCGAATTCCATGCGCATGGCAAAGGTAACGGGGGTCGCGCGGCCAAAGCACGCGGCCGCCCCACCGGCGACGCGCCATCTTCAGCGGCTGTGAGAAAAGCGTATCATCCCTCGGCCGCTTCGTCAAGAACCGGCAACCGACCCGGCATCGGACCGGGAGCAGAAATCGGACCGCGGCACCCCGCTCAACTCCCGAACTCGGGACGCCGGCGGTTGAGTTGGTCCTGGAGACGCTGCACGATGGAGCTGTGCATTTGGCTGACGCGGCTTTCCGAAAGATCGAGCGTGGCGCCGATCTCCTTCATGGTCAACTCTTCGTAGTAGTACAGGATGATGATGAGGCGCTCGTTCCGGTTGAGTCCCTTGGTCACCAGGCGCATCAGGTCGTTCTTCTGAACGCGGCGGGTGGGATCCTCGCCCTTCTTGTCCTCGAGGATGTCGATCTCGCGAACGTCTTTGTAACTGTCGGTCTCGTACCACTTCTTGTTGAGGCTGATCAGGTTGACCGCGTTCGCGTCGAGGATCATTTTTTCGAGTTCGGGCACCGAAATACCCAGCTCTTCACTCAATTCGATCTCGTTCGGGGAGCGGCCGAGGCGTGCTTCGAGGTTCTTCATCGCCTCGTTGAGCTTGCTGGCCTTCGAGCGGACCAGCCGCGGTACCCAGTCCATGGTGCGCAGTTCGTCGAGCATGGCCCCGCGGATGCGCGGCACGCAGTACGTTTCGAACTTCACGCCCCGGGAAAGGTCGAACGCGTCGATCGCGTCCATCAGCCCGAACACCCCGGCCGAAATGAGGTCGTCGAGTTCGACGCCGTCGGGCAGCCTGGCCCAAATGCGCTCGCCGTTGTACTTCACCAGCGGCAGATAGGTTTCGACCAGCCGATTGCGCAACTCCTGGTTGGTCGGGTCTTCCTTGAATTCAATCCACAGTTGCTCAATATCGGCGGGTGCCGCTTTGGTGATAATAGCCATGCATTCCTCCATGAAAGCCGCGAATCAAACTAGGATGAGTGGGGTGATGCGGCGGTTGACTCCGGCGGCTGGTTCGTCGCCAGTTCCCGTGTGATTCGATCGTGGACCGCCTGCTCGACGGTCCGTTCCGCAATCCACCCGGCGACGTATCCTACCGCCGCAAAGCACCACAACGCGCACCACGCCGCGAACAGCAGGCTCGGAGCCCCCTCGCCCAGCAGGAACCCGCGGGCAAGGGCCGTCAAAAAGGCAACCGGGCCTAAAATACCGGCGTATATGCGTGCCACGGATTCGCCCTGGGGTAACCGTTAAAACCGACGCAACCGGCGCAGATTCACGGCGGTTCGACTGCCGACAGTGCTCAGCCATTATCGGATGGATTCGGGCGATCCTTTAGGGATTCTCCTGGTTTGGAAATGGTTGGGTTGAGGGCAAGGGGATTATTCCGCAGGGTTTCGCCGGTCGACCTAACCTGCTCGGCGATGCAAATGGTGTAAGCTGCATAAGTTCCGCGCCGCCCGATCCATTTGCCGGGCCGGCGTTCCGGTCGGCATGGCCAAGACGAACGGGTCACCCAGGGCGGCCGCGCGCCGCACTTCCGGGTCCGACACCACACACCCGAGGGGCGACGGCTCGAAGCCGAGGAATCGGCGGCACGCCCGCGCGAGCCGCCCGTGCACCTCGTCGCCCTTGGCGGCGCAGGGAACGGCGTTCACCAGTGTCGCCGGCATGGGGGCCGGCTTCCGGACGCATCGTGTCTTGATGGCCGCGTAGGCGTCCATCACCGAATCGTCGTCGGCCGTGGTCACCAGGAGCACCAGGTCGGACGCGGGAGCGAGCCTCGCGGCCATCGGCCCGGCGGCCTGCCCGACGTCGATGAGCACCCAGTCGGCCACGTCGGTCAGCGTCTGGAATTGACGGAGGACCGATTCGCACGCGCTCGGCGGATAGTCGGAAACGCGTTCCAGCGCCCAAATGCCGGCCAGCACGTGGATTCCGCCGGGGCCCGGCTGGAGGGCCTCGGCCACGGTAATGCGGCCGGCCAGCACGTCGGCCAGCGACTGCGCATCGTCAAGCCGGCACAGCGAGGCCAGGTCGCCTCCGCGCGCATCGGCATCGACCAGCACCACGCGAATGCCGCGTTGCGCCATCGCCACCGCCAGGTTCAACGCCACGGTGGTGGTCCCCACGTCGCGCCTGGCCCCGGCGGCCAGCACGACCCGCGGCTGGAGCCCCGCGCGGACGCTCTGTCCGTCGGCGCTGGCCATCATCAATCGGCGCAAAGGATTGGCCTGGTCGGGCATGGCGAGTGTTCCCAAGTCAATGTCCGAGGATCATGCCGGCAAGCCGGGCGGCGTCGGCCGTTTCGATGTCGTCGGGAACATTCTGCCCGTTGGTCAGGTAGCTTAGGGGAAGCTCGCCGGAGCGCAGCAGCGGCAGCACATTGCCCAGGCTGGTGGCCTCGTCGAGCTTGGTCAGGATCAGGGCGGTGGGACCGGCGGCGGCGAACCGTTCGGCCGTTTGCACCAGGGTGCGGCTGCCGGTAACGCCGCTAAGAACCAAGTGGACTTCCGCGGCGCCGGCCTCGTCGAGGAACGCCTTCAGTTCCCGAATGCGCACCTCGTCCTTGGGGCTTCGGCCCGCCGTGTCCATGAGCAACAGGTCGAGGTCGTCCATCCGGCGGATCGCCTCGCGCATTTCGCGGGGCGTGGAAACGACGCGCATGGGCAAGTCGATGATGTCGGCATAGGTGCGCAACTGCTCGACCGCGGCGATGCGGTAGGTGTCGACCGTGATCAGCCCCACCCGGCGCTTCTCCTTCAGTCGGAAGTTGGCGGCCAGCTTCGCGATGGTGGTCGTCTTTCCCACGCCCGTCGGCCCGACCAGCGCCACAATGCGCTGCCGACCGGTCGACGTGCGGATGGGTCCGGCGATGGAGATGTCGTTCTCGAGGATTCGGGCGAGCCGCGCCGCAACGAGCATGGGCTCGCTCAGCTCGCGGCGCGGCGTCTCCCGCCGGAGCCGCTCGACCAATTCCCGGGCAACGTCTTCGTCGACATCGCATTCGATCAAGTCAGTGAATACCCGAAACAGCTCTTCCGGCAACTCGCGCCCGGCTCCGCCCTGCTGCTGCCGGCAAAGCTGCTCGACCATTTCCTGCAAGTGCTGGAGCTGTCCCTGCACGCGTTCGGGCACCTCGGGTGTTGGAGGCGCGGAAGGCGCCACCGGCGCGGGTGCGGGCCGTGCGGGCCGGAACCGGTCCTCCGGCTGCAAGCGGCTCGGCACGTGCACGTCGACCGAGGCGGTCACCTCGATATGCCGCGGCCCGCGCAACAAGCCGAACAGCCGCCGGTTCCGCACCTCCCGCGTGTGCAGGATGGCCGCATCCGGTCCCAGTTCGCAACGCACGAGTTGCAGTGCCTCGTGCATGGTCGTCGCTTTGTAGGTTCGCAATTCCATAGTCGTGCCCTAATCCGAAGGCTCCGTGAAGTGGTCGAGGGCGACTGCCGCACATTACGCCGCGTCGCCCACCATGGCCACCGATTCAATTTTGGTATCTCGGGTAATTTCGTTGTAACTGAGGACGGTCAACTGCGGCAGGTGCGGCAGCGTCATTTGCTTCAAGGCCGCGCGGATTTGCGGGCTGACGAGCACGATGGGCGGATGGTTGGCCGCGGTAAGCCGTTCTACCTGTGCGGCGATTTGCCGGCATGTCGCCTCCACCGCCGGCGGCGACATGCGGATGAAAAGCCCGTGCTCGTTGTGGTCGAATCCCGCCCGAACCCGGTCTTCCAGCCCCGGGTCGAGCGTGACCACGTACATGCAGTGGTCGGCGTTGCGCAGCCGCGTGCAGATGGCGCGGGCAAGACGGTGCCGAACGTATTCGGTCAGCAGGATAGGGTCCTTCACGCGGGGAGCGTAGTCGCCGAGGGTTTCGAGAATGGCCCCCAATTGCCGGATCGGCACCGCCTCGCGAAGCAACATCTGCAGGATGGTTTGCACCTCGGCCAGCTTCATGACGTTGGGAATCAACTCATCGACCACCGCGGGGCTCACCTTCTTCAATTCGTCGATAAGGTGTTTCGTGGCATCGCGGGTGAGAATCTCATCGGCATGTTTGCGAACCAGTTCGGTCAAATGCGTAGCAATAACGCCGCCCGGCTCGGCCACCGTGTAGCCGAGCAGCTCGGCCTGGTCGCGCACGCCGGGTTCGATCCACAGAGCGGGCGTGCCGAACGCCGGGTCGGTGGTCGATGTGCCGGGCACCTTGCCGGTGGTCATGCCCGACTCGATGGCCAGGTAGAGCCCCGGGTAAACGCTCGCCTCGCCGACGGTCATGTCGGCCACCTTAATGCGGTATTGGTTCTGTTCCAATCGCATGTTGTCGCGAATACGGACCTTCGGCAACACGATGCCGATGTCGGCGGCCACGTTCTGCCGCACCCGCTGCACGCGTTCGAGCAGGTCGCCGCCCCGCTGCGGATCGGCCAGCCGGATCAGGCCGACGCCGATCTCCACCTCCATGGGATCGACGGTCAGGTAGTCCTCCACGCGCTCGTCGCGCGGCTTGGTGGCCTCGGCCTGCTTCTTGGCGGCCTCGGCGGCCACCTCGGCGTTGGAGCGGCGAGAAAGGACCGTGGCCAGCCCGATGCAACTCCCACCGATCATCACCAACGGCAACGTGGGCAGGTTCGTGAACACGAGCACGCCCAAGAACGCGCCCGCCACTGCCAATGCTCGCGGCCGCGAGAACAACTGCCTGAGGAACTCGGCGGGCAGGTTGGTTTGCGAACTGCTGCGGGTGACCAGCAAGCCGGCGGCCAACGAAATAAGGAACGCGGGCACCTGGCTGGCCAACCCGTCGCCGATGGTCAACTTCGTGTAAAGCGACCCAGCGTCGCCGATGCTCATACCGGCCTGAGCCATGCCGATGATGAGCCCCCCGACAATGTTAATTACAGTGATGACGATGCCGGCGATGGCGTCGCCGCGGACGAACTTGCTGGCACCGTCCATCGCGCCGAAGAAGTCGGCCTGCTCGGTGATTTCCAGCCGCCGGCGCTGCGCTTCGTGCTCGTCGATAATGCCGGCGTTCAGATCGGCGTCGATGGCCATCTGCTTGCCGGGC
>CAYPWB010000016.1:0-26478 GCA_964414315.1 uncultured Planctomycetaceae bacterium
ATTTCGCCATTGTAGCCGGTCGTGGCGCCGATGGCCATCCCTTGGCTCCGCAGCGAGTCGACCACCTCGACCACGCCGGGAATGACGGTGCAGTAGCGAGGGAGCGCCTCAAGCTGAAGCGGGATGAACTCCTGGAAGAGCGTTTCCACTTCGGCCTCGGCGGGCGGGGCGCCGTGCCGCGCGATCCATTGTTCGCAAAGCTCCGGCAGTTCCAGCATCGCGCGGATGTGGTCCCGCTTGTGCATGCCCATCGGGCCCCGGGCCTGCGCGTCGGTGGCACGCACGCCGTGCCGGGCGAACAAGTCGACGAAAGCCCCGGCGGGTGCGAGGCAGCCGAAGTCGATCGTCGTGCCGGCCCAGTCGAAGACGGCGGCCCGAAGCGGACCGCGGTACGCGCGGTGAAACGTGAAGCTCATGGGCGTCTAACGCTCGAAACCGAAGGGATTGGTCAGGAGGGTGCCGCCGCTGCCGGTCAGCTCGGCCCGCACGTACGAGCCGATTCCCGGCGTCGTCCGATAGTTGAGCGTCGGGCCGGTGTGTACCGTCCGGCCGTCGGCAATCCACCGGTAAGCGTCGGCGGGAAGCGGTGTGCCGCCCTCTGCGGCCCGGATCGTCAGCGTGCCCGCCTCGGCGTCGTGGTCGATGCGTTCGACCGCAGGCGTGCCATCGACCGACTGGTTTCCGGCGTCGTGCAGCCGGATCGTAGCCGAGAAGAAGGTGCCGCGGCAAACGGCGCCGCGCACGGCGGCCTCGTCGAGCGTCGGGGCGACTACCACGATCCAATCGCGGCCCAGGTGCGTCATGCTGTGCATGTCGTCGGTCGAGAATCCCCACACGGGCCGCGCGGGCATGAGCCGCGCGAGCAGTTTGTCCCACAACTCGCGGTCGAGCGCGTATTCTCGCAGCGGGCGCGTTCCGTTGAGCACCTCCATGCCGATCAGATTCTTGTGCGTGCGGAACAGTTCGGCGTAACGCTCGGCCACGTGTTCGGGCACGCCCCCCGCGTCGTCCTGCGCCGAGGCGAATCGAAGGGCGACCCGCGATGCGCCGGACCGCTTCAGCGGCGCAGGCACGTCGGCCGCCGGCGTCGGCGCCCCTTGCGGGGTGGCGACGGCCGTAAACGGCCCCGCCGGATGGCCGCCCGTGTCGGCCATGCCGTATTCAGCGGCCGCGGTCCCGGCTTCGCCCGGCGTACCCTCCGGATGCTCGAATGCATACTGCGCCAACAGCCCCTCGGTGGAAGGTGCGTCGGGTTTCCCCGGCACCTTGCCGCGGAAGACGGCCGCCAGTTCCTCAGCCGAGAGGGCCCGCTGCCAAAGGCGCACGTCATCCAAGTCGCCCTCGAACGTGGTCGAGCCGGTGCGCGTATCGCGGCCGAGGTGGTACACGTCGCCCAGCAGGTCGAACGTGCCGGCGGTGTCGGGCGCTTCGCCGGCCAGCCGCGCGTCGAGGTACAACCGGACCGTTTGCCCCTGGCGGACCGCCGCGAGGTGATGCCACCGGCCGTCGCGCGTGTCGATATCGAGCCTGCCGGCGGCCAGGTTCAGGTCGACGGTGCGGCCGCCTTCGACCGGGGCCAGGTAAATGCGTACGCGGTTGTCGGTGTGCAGTTCGAGGTTCAGCGCGCCGCCCCGCCCGCCGGCGTAGTTGCCCATGAGGATGTTTCGGCCGGCGTCGGTCGTGCGGAACCATGCCTCGACGGTGAAATCGGCCTGGGCGATGCTTCGGAGCGAGGGTTTCAGTTCGACCTGGAGGCCCGGCACGCGGCGCTGCTCGCGCGGCCAATGCATGGCCGGGTGCGCCAGCACGGCCACCCCGCCCGCCTCGGCTACCTCGGCAATGGCCGTTTCCAGGTCGCGCGTTTGGGTGGCCAGTGTGCAGAAGAGGCTCAGCGTATGGTGGTGCCGCGACAACTCGTTGCCGGGGACCGGCAGCATACCCAACTCGGCCGGGTCGGCGCTATACTTTTCCCAGGGCCAGGTGCACCGGTCGTGGTCGGTAATGGCCAGAATATGGTAGCCCCGTTGGTGATAGTGGCCGGCGACTTCCGCGGGCGGCATGCGGCCGTCGCTTTGCGTGGTATGCGTGTGCAGGTTCGCTTTGTAGCGGCCTGTTTGCTCCCAGTCGACGCCCGCGTAGGGGTTTGCTTTCAGCGCCGTCTGGGCAACGGCTCGCCCTCCGCAAACCGGCGCCAGGGCGAGGACCAAAGCCGTTGCAGCATGAAAGACCGCGTAGCGCGGCTTGCAGAATGTGGACGCCATGGCGAATTTCCTTTCGGTGAAGTTTCAGAAGCGGGTGGCGTCGACCGCCTTCCCGCTGCTGCGATTTCCCAGCACGGCATGCACTTCAAGATCGATCGAATAGCTGATCGGGCGGACCGAGCCGTCGCAGAAAACCATGTTGAAGCCGCCGGAGTGGGCGCTGCCGAACGCGTAATCGCTGTTGACGCCGGGCGTATCTTGCCGCGGGCGAAGCGAAACGTTGACCGAACCACTGCCGTCGCCCGACCAACGGCTGGTGTCGTAGTCTTCGCCCTGGTACATACCGCGGTTGTCGCCCATCGTTTTGCCGGTCAGGTAATGCGAAGGATCGAGGTATTTTTCGCCGATCAGGTAGGTGTTGCTCGTACCGTCGCGAATGTTGGCTGCGGCCACCTGGCTGCGCAGGTAGGAAACGCCGGTCCGCTGGGTTTGCCAGGCGGGCCACCCGCTCCAGTGGTCGAGGTTGGTCGAAGGATCGGTGCTTTGCGGAGGACCGGCGACCGACCCCAACGACGAATCGCCCAGGCTGGCAGCGTAATCGCAGCGCGCGGCGGCCGGAATCGGACGCTCGCAATTGTACACGACCCACGATCCGGCGGGAACCGTGGTGAATGCCTCGGCGCGGCGCCGGCTCGGGCAATTGAGCATCGCCAGGGGCGTGGCGAACAGTTGCTTCGCTGCTTCGTGCTTCTGCGCCGTCGACAAGCCGGCCCCAAGCTGGTGCAGCGCATCCTGCTCAAGGTACGGCAGCAAGTTGTAAATCCAGCCGCCCGGCTGCCGGGGCCCGAAACCCAGGTCGGCGTCGCCGCCCCAGTACCACCCCCAGCCGCCCGACGGAAAGAACCCGTGCGCCGCCTCATGGTTCAGACTGGCCAGGCCCAATTGCTTCAGGTTGTTAGCGCATTGCAGTCGGCGAGCCGCCTCGCGCGCGCTCTGGACCGCCGGCAACAAGAGTGCAATCAGAATGCCGATGATCGTGATGACCACCAGCAGTTCGACCAAGGTAAAAGCACCCGCCGGCCGTCTGCCGGAACCGGCGTTCGAACGGTAAACCAAACCCGATGCTCCACGCACGATACATCCCCTGTAGTACGAACCCACAAGATGGTAAACGTTCCCCAAAGGCGCGTTCGGCAGCCGAGCGAAGGCGAGCCAGGGTTGGCGGCCCTGCCGCTTTGTGAACGATGGCTGCCTCCGAGCTAACACGACTTCTTCGCGCGTCGTCCGCCGACAAGCAGGAGCCCCAGCAGGCCGATGGCGGCCATCAGTGCCGTGCCCGGCTCGGGAACGAACGCGACCGACAAGTTGTCGAGCGCGAAGAACTCGCCCGACGGCTGGTTCTGAAATCCGATAATCTCGATCGACAGCGAGTTGCCCGTGTGCGGGATGCCCTGGAAGGCCGACAACTGGCCGAAGTCGTACACGTGCTCCGGGAAAAGGCCATCTGCATAGAGATTCACTCCGCCCAGGGTCATGGTGTCGAGGATGACGCTGTCGTCGACCGGCTGCCCGTTGATCAAGGGATTATCGACAAGCGGTTCGTTGTAAGCACCGGCGTCTCCGAACCCCAGCCCGACGCTCAGCAATTCCTCGCCGTCGATCTTGACGGTGAGGCGGTCCCCGTCGCGGGTGGGGTCGAGCGAGTCAAGTTGTGCGAGGATCATTCCAAGATCGATTTCGGTGTGCCACGGCAGATTCTCGAACCGCAGTGCCAGGGTGTTGTCGCCGGCCCCTTGCGTTCGGAGGTACTGCGTGTCGGAGAAGCCGGCGTCGCCCAGATCGTTTTCGGGCCCTGCCGCCGGCGTGAAACTGTCCACCGTCCAACCGTCGAGGATCACCCCGGAAGGAAGGGACGACTCCACGTCGAGGGAGAACTGGTCCTGCGTGCCGCCCAGATCGACCACGGCGGGCGTGTACTGCAGTTCCAGGCCGCCAAGCCCGCGATTGTAAACTTCCGCGGCTTCCGCGGTATTCAGGGCTCGGTCCCAAAGGGCCACTTCGTCGATCATGCCGTCCCACCAGCGGCCGTTGGCGCTGCGGTAGGTACCCACGTTGATCGCCGGAAAATCGACCGAACTCGTAGTAGCCGAACCGCTGTGCATCAGCACGCCGTCAATGTATGCGTTCAGAGTTGTATTCGAGCCGTCGCTGCTGAACGAGTGCAGCACATGATGCCATTGTTCAGCGCTTGTCGTCGTGGTGCCGATGCCGACCTGCCCGACATAGCTGGTGAAGTTGTTGCTTCCACCATCGCCGTACGAGACATCGTAGTTTCCCTGCGATTCGAACACGAAGTTGCGGCCGTCGGTCAGGTCGTCGGTCTGCCGGTACCAGGCGCTGATGGTGAAACTGTCGCCGAGCGCGTTCGACCCGAAGGGCAGTTGAATCGATTCGCCAACGCTGTTGTCGAAGCTCAGGCCGGTACCGGCACGGCCCGTGGCATAGGACGGTGCATTGGTTAGCACGCCGGCATTCAATCCCAGCCCGCCCGTGACCTGGTTCTGCAGGCTGTTCTCAAAGTTCCAGTAGCCGACGGGATTCACGACCGCGTGGGCGGCGCCGCTTCCCAACGCCACACATCCGAGGACAACACAACACAGTTTTCGCGCGACACACATAGCTTTTCTTTCTCCAACTGAGTGGGTAACCGCTCGCGCGGCCCAGAACCACTTCCGAGCCTTTCCGCGAAACGGCATGACGCTCACGCTGCCTCTGACTCCACACCCCGAGCAAGCCGCTTTTCATCGTCGCCAAGGGCGACCTTCGCTCGCCGCGCCCGGCTCCGCCGGAAAGGGAGAGCCGGCTTGCGTGCGAGGGCGGCAAGCCCGGCACTCCAGCGACCGCGAAGTGACTTTCAGTCACATCCGGTCGTATCATTCTAGGCACGCAATGTTGCCGGTCAATGAATAAAGGCGATATTTACAAAACGCTAACAAAATTCACAGTCGTCAAACAAAGGGAGGCGACTCATCTTGACTCAACAATCGTGACTAAAAATAGTGCCCCCAGACGGTGGGCCGGCCTACCCGTAGGCGGCAATCCCTTCGCGGGCAGGCATTTGCGGCCGTGATGGGCAACATTCCGCAAGGCAGGAAGAGACCGCAACTTGCACTCCCGCCCGGAAATGGGAGAATGGTTGCATGAATCTAGTCGAACTTGCCCAACGAATTCGCCGGTTGCGGCGCGAACGGAACCTTTCGATTGAAGAGACGGCCGGCCGGGCGGGACTTACCCGGAGTTGGCTTTCGAAGATCGAGAGCTTCCGCATCACGCCGTCGCTGCTGGCGCTTTCGAAACTGGCCGAGGTGTTGGGTACGACCTCCGCCGCACTGCTCGAAGGCCTTGAGAAGAAGCCCGGCCTGGTGGTCGTACGCAACTGCGAGCGCGAGCCCATGGAACGCGACCCGGACATCTCGAACATCAAGTACGAGTCGCTCGCCCACAAGCGGGCGAACCGGGCCATGGACCCGCTCATGCTCGAGGTGCCCGCCGACGGCGGCCGCAAAGAGGCGCTGGCCCACCCGGGCGAGGAGTTCTTGATCGTCATCGACGGGAAAGTCGATTTCGAATACGACGGGCAGTCCATCACGCTCAACCGAGGCGACTCGGTGTACCTCGACGGGGCCGCGCAGCACCGTCTCTTCAATCCCTACAAGCGCCTCGCCCATGTGCTGTGCGTCTTCTGTGGCCTGCAGCAGCAGGAATAGCGACGGAACGACAGGCGTTCCAGGTACAGCACGGGCCCTGGGTAGTGGGGCGTTGCCCAAGCAAGCGCGGCTCATCAATGCGTGGATTGCGCCCAACGACCCCGGCGTACGCGCCGTTGTTAGCCAACGGTTAGAATACCGGGGGGATTGTGTAAATCGTCCCTTTGCGACCAAAACGCCCGCCGCTTAGCCGATAATCCGTGCCCGAATGCGGGCGGAAAGCCGGTCGAGCAGGAGGACCGCCACGAACAGGACCAGCAGGATGGTGGCCACGTGGCTGTAGTGGAACAGGTCGTAGCGGCCCTTGAGTTCCTGCCCGATGCCGCCGGCGCCCACAATGCCGATGACCGCGGCCATGCGTACGTTGCGGTCGAGGATGTACAACGTGTAGGCGATGTATTGCGGCAGGACCTGTGGCAGGACGGCCACGTACAAGACACGAAGGCGGCCGGCGCCGAGCGCGCGGAGGGCGTCTTGCGGTCCGCGGTCGGCGTTCTCGATGTCTTCCGCGTAGAACTTCCCCAGGAAGCCGGTGCAGTGGATGCCCAACGCCAGAATGCCCGCCACCGGCCCGAAGCCGTACGCCAGCACCAGCAGCAGGGCCAGGATCAACTCGGGAATGGTGCGGAACAAGCTCACCAGCGACCGGGCCGCGTAGTAGCACAGCCGCGTGGGGGCGTAGTTCGAGGCGCTGAAGAACGCCAGTGGAATGCTGAACAACACCGCCAGTAAGGTGCCCCACGCACCGATCTCGAACGTCTCGCCCATCTTTCGGACTACCAACCACAAATATCCCAACGGCTCGATCAGCACACTTTCGCGGACGACGGTAATGTCCTGCTCCAGCGTTTCATAGTCGATTTCGACGTCGAACTGCTCGCGGTGCTCGACGTAAGCGAACAGCGGGAGTTGGTCGGGGTCGAAGTCGGGAATGCGGTCCAGCGGGGTCTCCATGGAGAACGTCGGGGGGAACATCGCCGAGAACAAGTTGCGGAACCCCTCGGCCACCTGCGACTCTTCGGTCAACCCCACCGCGTTGGCCACCGCCTTGCCCGACATCACGAGCATTCGGTCCATTTCCACATTGCGGCCCGACCATAGGAACAGAACGGCCGCCAGGGCCAGGAGTACGAAGAACCTTGGCCCGTAGTGGGAAGGTAGCTCCCATTCGCGCGCCGGTTTGCTGCGCGGGGCAGCTTCGGGCTGTTCTTCGGGCGGGGGAGATGGTTGGGAGGGCATCAGGCTACCTGGCGGTAAAGGTCGTCGATCGTCTCGGCCTGCAAATCCGACGCCGGCCCGTCGAACACCACCCGGCCGCCGCGCATGCCCACGATGCGGTCGGCGAACGATCGGGCCAGTTCGAGCTGGTGCAGGCTGCACAACACCGTCGCGCCCGACTCTTCGGCCGTCCGGCGCAGGGCCTCAAGAATGCCGGCGCTGGTGGCCGGGTCGAGGCTGGCCACGGGTTCGTCGGCCAGTACGACGTCGGGTTGCATCAGGAAAGCACGGGCGATGCCCACGCGCTGCTGCTGACCGCCGGAAAGCTCGGACGCCCGTCGCCCGAAGTGGCGCTGCTCCAGGCCCACCTCCTCAACCAGTTCGGCGGCGCGGCGGCGCAGCTTTCTGGGGTAGCAGGCCGTGAGGATGCGCCACAACGGCACGGAGGCGATGGCGCCGGACAGCACATTGCCTTCGACCGACAGCCGCGGCACGAGGTTGAAGTGCTGGTGGATCATGGCCACCCGACGGCGCAGGCGCTGGCGCGAGCGGGGGGTCAACTCCCGTCCGTCAATGAGCACGCGCCCCCGCGACGGGGTATCCAGCCCGTTGACCGTCTTCAACAGCGTCGTCTTGCCCGCCCCGGAGGAGCCCAACAGCGCACAGAACTGGCCCCGAGGCACCTCGAACGAGACCTCGTCCAGGGCCACGGTGCCGTCGGGAAATCGTTTGGCAATCGAATCGAACTGGATCATCGGCGGCGGCGCTCCGCGGCCCGGCGAAGCAGGCCCTCCTTCATCGGGGCGTCGATGCGGTCCATATTCTCCAACGCCAGGGTGAACAACTCCTCCGGAACGTCGGCGTTGTACCGGCTCACCACGCGGCCCGCATGACCGCGCAAGGTGCTCGGCGGCACGTCGGGCAGCGTGTGAAGCTCGTTGAGCACTTCGCGCAAGCGGTTGCGCACCTCGGCGTCGACCCGTCCGGAAACGGCCAGCGGCGGGTTGGGAATGGGGTCGCTCTTGGCGAGAATGCGAATGGTTCGTGGGTCGATTACCCCCTGCCGCACGGCCTTGATGTACGACTCGAACGGTGCGGCGGCCACGTCCACATGCCCCTCCCGCAGCGCGCTGAGCGAGTTCCCATGACTGCCGGTGATGAGCACTTGGCCCAGGTCCTGTACCGGGTCGATGCCCTCCTTCAGCAGGACGTTCAGCGGATACACGAAGCCGGAGGAGGAACTCGGATCGGTCAGAGCGAGCGACCGGCCGCGCAGGTCCTCGACGTTGCGCACCGGCGAGTCGATCTTCGTGAACAGGCCCGAGTAGTAGTAAGCCCCACCGTCCATCTCGCCGATGGCCAGCACTTCGACGGGCCCCCGCTCGCGGGCCGTCAGGAACGACACGGTTCCCAGGTAGGCCAAATCAATGTGTCCGGCGGCAATTGCCTCGACCACCGCGGAATAGCTTTGCCCCACGCGCAGCTCAAACTTATAGCCGGTGTGCCGCGCCAACACGTCGAACAAGGGTTGCCAGTCGTCACGAGTGCCATCCTCGGTTCCACCGTCGGAGGGGATCAGCATCACGCGCAGAACCGTCGGGTCCGGCGTCGCACCCGAGGACTCACCCGCCGACGCGCAGCACAACCCGCCGACCAAGGACGCAATACCAAGAAGGATTGTGCAAGACTGGTGCATACTGATAGCGAACTCCGCGGGGTGACAGGTCGTTCTCCGTCGCGCAGTAAATGCGGGCCGAAGGGGCTTTCTCCATGGGCGGGGGACCTCGCTCCTGGGCATACCCGACCGGGCTCATCCTACACGGCTTTTATTAGAGGCATGTTAGGAAAGTGTAAATTTCCCGTGAGTTCCGGTCGCGCGCGTCCTGTACCATGCAGCAGGCACGCTCCGTCGTGCCGTCCGCCGAAGCGCCAACCGATGAGGGGGCAGATACCCTGCACCAAGCAGGTACCGGCCTTGAAACCGTTGTCGGCAGCAAAATGCAGGCACTTCCGCTTCCGGACGCAAACCATTCCGCCGAACGGCCACGTATTGACCATTCATGCAGCGGACGGCACGTCGGAGCGGGCCTGCTACTTCGGCGGGCTTTGCACCCGGAAGCGGATGACCCGGAATGGAACGACCCACGCGTGTGGCGGCGGCACGGCGGTCGGCTTGAAGCCGGTCATACGGCCTGTGCGGAATATACTGGGCAGCCGCCGCAAAAATGCGTATTTCGCCGCCGTTCCGGCGTTGCTCTAACACAGTTCCGATGGTTCGCCGCCCGAAGCTAACACCTGGGAGATCGCAGCGATCGGTTCCACCGATCCTGCCAGGAGAAGCGACAATCCAGATTGGAACGGTCCTGGGTGGGCCGCCGTTCCACTGCTTCGTGTCGATGCAATATCGCCATGCACGGTGTGGAGGCCGCATGTCGGCCGAGCGAAGGGAAAGGGAATCGAGCAACCCGCCGAAAAGGCCCAAGAGTTCTTTCCGTCGTAAGGAGAAGACAAATGCACGGACGTTTTCCATTAGGGCCGGCCTGCGCGCTGGCCGTCGCGGTTGTTTGCGGCCTGGCGGCCGCCGCAACCGCCCAGCAGCCGCTGCTGCCCGCCGATGCGGGCTACGGCACTGCGTTAAACATGGCGGATTCTCCGCCGGTGTACAACGCGACCAACTCCGACTACTATCCGGTGGCGAACACCGCGGCCGCCGACGATGAGGCGCTGGCCGATCGCGTGGCCGATCTCGAGAGCGCGCTAGCGAAGATCAAGGACAAAGAGGCGGCCGCCAAGAAGAAGGCCGCCGGCAAGCCCTCGGTTACGGTCGGCGGCCGCGTCTATGCCGATACGGCCCTGTTCAGCGGCCGTGCGCTCGACGCCGGCAACTGGGCCGAAGGCACCGAGAACGGCACGAAGTTCCGCACGGCCCGCCTCAACGCCAAGGGCGGGATGTTCGAGGTGTTCAAGTGGAGCATCGAGATGGATTTCGCCTCGACCGACGGCGGCATGCAGCAAACCGCGTTCAAGGACGTGTACCTGCAGATGACCGACCTGCCGCTGCTGCAGACGCTCAAAATCGGCCATTTCAAGGAGGCGGCGAGTCTGGAGGAGTTGACCAGTTCGCGGCACATCACGTTCATGGAACGTAGCGTCATGAACGCGTTCATTCCTGCCCGTAACATGGGCGTTCAGGCCGCCGGCCACAACGAGTTGGAAACCGCAACCTTTGCGATCGGCTTCTTCCGCGACATGGGCGACAAGCCGCCGGTCAGCGACAACCAAGACGGCGGCAACAGCCTTACCATGCGCGGCACGTGGCTCCCGTGGTACGACGAAGCCACCGAAGGACGCGGCCTGCTGCACCTGGGGGCCTTCTACAGCTACCGCGACGTCGACAGCGATGGACTGCGCATCCGCCAGCGGCCCGCCAACAGCTTCAGCGACCGCATTGTCAATACGGGCACCATGCTCGACGCGGCGAACTGGCACGTGCTGGGTGTGGAAATGGCCTTCGTGTACGGCCCGTTCTCGGTCCAGTCGGAGTACGCCAAGGCGTATGTGAAACGCTCCGCCGCCGCCGATCCCGATTTCGACGCGATGTACGTCGAAACGAGCTACTGGCTCACCGGCGAGAACCGGGTGTACAAACGCACCAGCGGCACGTTCGACCGCGTGAAGCCGTTTGAAAACTTCTTCCGCGTTCGCGACGAGAACGGGAATATCTTCATGGGCAAGGGGGCTTGGCAACTCGCCTACCGCTTCGGGTACATCGACCTGGTCGATGCCACCGTCGACGGCGGCCGCGCGGATGTCCACACCATGGGCGTCAACTGGCACTTGACCCCGTACTCGCGACTGATGGCCAACTACATCTACGCCAATCGCCACAGCGGCGACGAAAGTAACCTGGAGGCAGTCACCATGCGGGCGCAGTTCGACTTCTAGTCGGGCTGGGGGCGGATGGGAAACTGCGCGGATGCGTGAATCGACGATACGAAACCCTTGTGCCGCTGGCACAATGACAAGGAGAAATCCATATGAGAATGACAAGGACATCGCTCGCTGCGGTGCTCGTGCTGGCGATGGCCGGCGTCGTGGCGGCGACCGATTACTGCACCGACCCGGCAAGCTGCACGCCCGCCGCAGTCGAAACGTGCGACCCCGGCTGTGGCGATCCGGGATGCCAGGCACCGGCCGCCAAGCCCGGCTGCGTGGTCGTGGTGGAAATGAAGAAGGTGAAGAAGCATGTTTGGGTGGTCGAGTGCGAGGAGCACTGCCCGAGCCTGCCAGGCTCCCGCCTTCTGGGTGGATGCCGCGATAGCTGCTGTGGGGCGAGCAACGCGTGCCTCCAGCCTGCCGCCTGCGGCAGCCCGTGCGGAACATGCGGTCCTTGCGCCGCGGTGGAAGCCCGGGCCGCGGCCCAGTGCCCGCCCCGGTGCGGCCACGAGCGTTGCCGCAAGGTGCTCAAGCGCAAAGAGATCGAGTGCGAGGTTCCGGTGTACAAGTGCGTGCCGGCCGCCCAGGCCGGCTGCCCCGCGGCTGCGGAAGGATGCCGTATGGCCCCACCGGCCGACGGTACGACGACGATGCGTTACGACCGGAGCGACGTTGCCCCGCTGCCTCCGGTGGTGGGAACCGCGTACCTCGAATAGTCCGATATAACAGGCTTGCATGACCTCAACCGGTCGCCGGAGGCTTTCTCCGGCGGCCGGTTTTTTCATTCCAGGCGCACCCGACGGGAGGTAGCGTGCTTAGCCCGGACCATCCAACCCGGACCACGAAAGGCCGCTCGCGCCCGCCCTGCATACAGCGCAGCCCGCCACATCCCCCCATCTTTACTTCTCGCGTCGCTTGCCGGGCTGCAATCGGCGTGGGTCCGGGGGGCGACCTCGCGGGTGGGCGATGCTTGGGTTGCTGTCTGCGCGTTGGCAGGCTATGATACTGGGCTACCGTGTCGCCACCGGGCCTTCAAAAGCAGGCCCAACGAGATGCAACAGGTAGTTGTGGACCGTAGAAGTAGGCACGCCTACGGCGTGGTTGGAACGAGGGGCGTGGGCAGCAGCCATGCGCCGGAAGCTGCACACTCCCTGATTCACCAAGCGGAGATGTCATGAATATGCTTTTAGGCAGGGCCCTTTTGTTTGCGCAGGACGGGGGGGGAGGCGGACTGCTTTCGATGTTGCTCCCCTTCCTGGCCATTGGGGTGCTCTTCTATTTCCTGTTGATCCGTCCCCAGCGGGTGCAGCAGCAGAAGCACCAGGCGATGCTCGAGGCGGTCAAGAAGAACGACCGCGTGGTCACGATCGGCGGCATTTACGGTGTGGTGGTGAATGTACAGCGGGAAAGTGACGAAGTGACCTTACGAATTGACGAAAACACCAATACGCGAATCCGCGTGACCTTCGGCGCCATCGCGCGAGTGCTCCGCGACGAACCCGACGAACAGTAGGCCGGTTGATTCCGCACCCCTTCAGACGGCCAAGCCCCCCACAGAAACCAAGTCTGCCCGGCCCCGGTTACCGGCGACAAATCATCGAGACAACCGATAGCAGCAGGATTCTTTCCCATGGTAGTACCTCTTTACGCCCAGTTTATCATTGCTTTGGCCGTCGCGGCCCTGTCCTGGATGCTCGGCAGCTACCTTGCGGCCCGATTTCGGATGCCGGACCACGGCTGGCGGATTTCCCTGGTGCTGATGGCGCTGGGCCTCGGCATCGTGGTTACCGTGTTCGGGTGGCCTCCGAGACGCGGCATCGACTTGCGCGGCGGGGTGATCCTGGTGTACGAGGTCGATCAGGAGAAGAAAGCCGAGGACGAACCGGTCGACATGGACAAACTGGTCGACGCGGTGAAACGCCGCGTAAACCCGGGCGGCCAGAAAGAAGTGACCGTTCGCACCTTTGGTGCGGAACAGGTCGAAATCATCGTGCCCGAGGCCGATGAAGCGGAACTGGACCGGTTGAAGGATATCCTTCAACGCATCGGCACCTTGGAGTTCCGCATTGTGGCCAATGAACGCGACCATGGCGCGCTGTTCAAAATGGCCGACAACGTTCCGGATGCCCGGGCCGTGGTCGACGACGAGGGCAACCGCCTCGCCTGGTGGGTACCCGTGCATGAAAGTGCGAGGCAGGAGTTCGCCAGCCGGGCGGAGCTGAAGACCCGGGTTCGCGACGTGCGCGGCGAGGAGGTACTGGAAGTGCTGGTGGTGAACGACCCGTTCAACGTGACCGGCGGCTATCTTGTCCGTGCCCAGCCCGACGTGGATGAGCGGGGCAGGCCCTGCGTGCGGTTCCATTTCAACTCGAGGGGAGGCCGGCTTTTCGGCCGTTTGACGGGAAATAACCTGCCGGATCCCAGCGGCTTCTCGCGGCAGTTGGGTATCATTCTCGACGGGTTTCTCTACTCCTCGCCGAACATTCGGAGCACCATCTTCGACGTCGGCGTGATTGAAGGGCGGTTCAGCCGGGAGGAGGTCGACGCCCTGGTGAGCGTACTCCAGGCCGGCAGTTTGCCCACCGCCCTGACCGAACAACCCATCAGCGAGATGCTCATCGGCCCAACGCTCGGACGCGATACGATCCGGCGCGGCGGCATTTCGATCGCACTGGCGATGATCCTGGTGCTGGCGTTCATGTTGGTGTACTACCGCTTCGCCGGCGTGGTGGCGTGCGGCGCACTGCTGATGAACTTGCTGTTGGTGCTGGCGGTGATGATCATGATTCGGGCGGCCTTTACCCTTCCGGGGCTGGCCGGCCTCGTGCTCACGGTCGGTATGGCCGTCGACGCCAACGTGCTCATTTTCGAACGCATTCGCGAAGAACTCAGCCGAGGCGCCGCGCTACGCATGGCCATTCGCAACGGGTTCAGCCGCGCGACGACCACCATCATCGACGCCAACCTGACGACCCTCATTACGGCCACCATCCTCTACGCGGTGGGAACCGACCAGATTCGCGGATTCGCCATCACTCTGTGGTTAGGCGTTGTGTTGAGCATGTTCACGGCCATCTTCTGTGCGCGTGTGGTGTTCGATGTCGCCGAGCGGCGGCGATGGATTACCAGCTTGAACATGATGCAAATTCTGGGCGGGACGAACATCGACTTCCTGGGCATGCGGCGTCTCGCCGGAGCGGGTTCCCTGGCGGTCATTGCCCTCGGATTGGTCGGCGTGTTCTCCCGCGGCGAAGGTCTGCTCGACATCGACTTCACCGGCGGCGTGTCGGTCGAAACCGTCTTCGTGGAACCGCAGCGGACGGCCGAAGTGCGGGACGCCCTGGACGCCCTGCCCGACCTGGCCGTCAGCGACGTGCGATACGAGGGCGAGACTCCCGGAACAAGGTTCGTCGTGAATACCTCGCAGCAGAACGTGCTCGACCCGCAAACCGAACGCGTGGAGCAGTACGCCACCGCGTTTGTGGAGCGATACATTGCGGAGCAGTTCGGCGGAAAACTGGCGACGAACGCGATGACGTTCGGCGAGTTGGACCGCATCGAGGTGGCCCGGGAAGAACCGGCGCCGACTCCGCCCTCCGCCGAACCGGCTGAGGCGCCCCCGGCCGAGCCGGACCTGCCCGAGCCCGCTTCAGAAGAACCGCCGGCCGAGTCGGAATCGGCGGAGCCCGAGACGCCGGCCGATGAGCCGATGGAGCCGGCCGAAGAGGAGGCTCCAACGGAAACGGACGAACCGATGGAGCCGGCCGAAGAGGAAGCCCCGGCGGAGCCTGCGGAAGAGGAGGCCCCAACGGAAGGCGACGCCCCGGCTGAAACCCCGACGGAAGATGACGCCCCGGCCGAAGCGGTCTCTCCAACGGACGACGCCCAGGGACGGCGACGGTCCGACCTGCCGAACGACCGATTGCTGGCTTCGGCCGATTGGGCGTCGCTGCAACTGACCTCGCTGGTGACCGGGGCCGACGAAACGGAAGGCGATGCGCCCCCGCAGGCGGCCGAGCCCGACGTCGCTCCCGAGCCGATCGCTTGGGAAAGCCGCGCGGAGTTTGACGGAGGAACGGAAACCGTGCTTTCATTTACCCAGCCGGTTGCTCACGATACTCTGGAATCTCGGCTTCGGGCGCAGCTTGAGCAACTCGGCCGCGATCCCGACGCGGTTCCGTTGCGTTTGACGAATCGCGAGTATGCGCCGGGCGATAGTCGGCCGTTCGATACGTGGAATTTGCAAATCGGTCTGCCGCCGGCCGAAGCTGAATCGCTCCTGGCCGCCACGACCGAGTATTTCCGCAACCAACCGTATTTTCCTTCGTCGAACACCATCGGCGGCAAGGTGGCCGGCGATACGCGTGTTCGGGCCGTTTACGCCCTATTGCTAAGCCTCGCGTGCATCGTCGGCTACATTTGGCTGCGATTCCAACGCGTCGTATTCGGCCTGGCCGCCGTCGTGGCGTTGGTGCACGACGTGCTCATTACACTGGGCATCATCGCCCTGAGTGCGTTCGTCGCGAACGTGCTTGGATTCCTGCTGATCGAAGAGTTCAAGATCGGCCTGACGGTGCTGGCGGCCTTCTTGACCATCATCGGCTATTCGCTGAACGACACGATCGTGGTATTCGACCGCATCCGCGAGGTGCGGGGCAAGGCGCCGCAACTGACCGCAGGGATGATCAACTCCAGTATCAATCAGACGCTAAGCCGTACCTTGCTCACCTCGATAACCACGCTTATTGTGGTTCTGATCCTTTACATCGGCGGCGGACAGGCCATTCACGCGTTTGCCTTCGCCCTGGTGGTCGGCGTGCTGGTGGGAACGTACAGTTCGGTGTTCGTCGCCTCCCCCTTCCTGTACTGGATGATCGGCAGCGAGAAGTAGGAGTAGGGGCGGGAACACGGACCTTTCCGGCAAAGGTTGCCCGGCCCGGCTACGCCCTTCAACACGCAAGGATTCGCGGATCGTTCGTACCTTCACACGATCCGGCGGACGACACCGTTTTCGCGCCGTTTCGGTTCCAGTTGTGCCCTCGACCTGCCGATCCTTTGTCGATGCAGGAGCAGTTCCCAGTGCCACGGCGGGCCGGAAACGCACAGCTACGGAACGAGCGCAATGGATCCCGGCGTGAAGGTCGCAGCCGCCATGAGCGTGCTGATTACGACTGTCTGTATGGCATTGCTGTTTTGGAGCGATTCGGGCAGCCTCAACCAACCCGGCAACCGGCCGCTGGAATTGCGTGCCGAGCCGGGACAGGCGGGCACGGTCCTCCGCCCATCTACCCGGCCCAATCCGTTCGCCCTGCTGCCGGCTCAGAACCTCTCCCCCCGACGTCGGCCGCCGACGGTCCTCAAGCCAACTGCTCCGGCGTCAGCGCCGCCGCGCACGCCCGACGGCTCCGCCATCTCTGCCCCCAGGCCGCCCATGGCAAGCCACGAGGAACAGGCCAGTTGGGGTACGGCCGCCGGCGTGACGCTACCGGAGCTGCGGCGGGCGGGCGACGACAATCCGGCGCCGAGAACCCACACGGTTGTCGACGGAGACACGCTCCAGGACCTGGCCCGGCGCTATTTGGGACAGGCCGACCGATATCTGGAAATCTACCAGTGGAACCACGACGTGCTGGCGAATCCCGACGTATTGCCGATCGGCCAACTGTTGCGTATCCCGCCTCGCACGGAGCCTCGCACCTCGCCCGGCACGGTGCCCGACACGTCGGCCGACACCTCGCCCGCGCAAGCAGTCGAACGTCCGCTGGTGCCGGTGGCGCCGCCGTAGCGGGAGGAATCATCCGTGGGGGCGGCGGCGTTCGGCCCATTCGAACGTGCGTGCCTTGGGCGCTTTGACAAGCCGCAGGTTGATGAACTGGGCAATGAACTGCTCCAGTTTCACGCCCTGGCCGAGCATATCGGTACCCTGCAAGGCCGTGTCCAACTCGCCGTAGAAGAGATCCCGCTGCTCGGCGGCACGGCCGGTCGGGGGATCCGGTCGATGGGGCTTGACCATTTCGTAAATCCGTTTCGCCTCGCGCACCGAGGCGGGGCGCAACCCTCCGGCTACGATCAACATGGAAATTTCCGTGCGAATAGCCGGGTGCCGCATCGCCGCCTGCGCGTTCAGGCCCTTGAACGACCATTCCGGCGAAATCAGCACCAGCCCCTTCACAAACTGCCCCTGCTGCAGGGCGCCATAGGGACGGATGCTCCAATCGCGGGCGGCGTACAAGAGGGCCACCGAGGCGCCCATTTCGGCGCCGACGAGGCACAACTTGTTCACGTTCAACTCGCCTTCGTTGTTCCGCTCCCACAAAAAGCGGTTCACCGCTTCCATGTCGTCCACCACCATCCGCTGCAACTGGGTCGGGGTAAGCCGATTGGCGTCGAGTCGCTGCGTTGTGCCGACGCTGCGCCCGTGGCCGCGGAGGTCGGGCAGAACGATCGCGTGCCCCGCCTGCTGGAGCGCCTCGGCAAGCTCCAAGTAATCCCGACGGCTCCCCTTGAACTGATGCAGCAAAACAACCGGGACAACGTCTTTGCCGGGCTTGATCGGCGGAAAATAGGTTACGGCCAACTCGACCCCGTCGCGGGTTGTAAGAACTTCGTCCTGCGGCGCGGGAATTTCTTCCTCCTCGTTGGTGGCGGCATCCTGGCCGAAGGCCGGCCGCCCGGGGAGCGCCAAAGATGCCAGAAGGACGGCGGCCAGTGCCGCCGACCACCAGCGGTCTACCCTCAAACGGGTGGCGGTGTCGGGCGAAACGCTCATTTCGCTGCATGTGAGGGGTTCTGGCGACATGGAAATAACCTCCGTAGCAGTGGGGAAGGGCCGAGTGTCCTACGCCTCCATACTAACTACGTTTCCAGACCCCGTCAAGGTTCGCCAGTCCCTCGGCCCGCCGCGCAGGCAACCGTTTCACGGCTCCCATCGCCGCCTCCGGCGACCGCGCTCGGCACGGCGACCCACGCCGACTCCCGAGTACGCCTCGACTACTTCATGGCGGCGGCATCCTGGGCAAAGTAGACGGCCGGATCGTGGCGATAGAAGTGCCGCCCAATGTGGTCGCTCACCACCTGGATGAACTGGCGCCGGAACTGCGATTCCTGACGGTCGCTCGTTTCGACGCCGCCGTTGGGAGGCCAAACGATTTGCGGCAGTTCGCGCTCGAAGACGACGCGCCCGCCGTCGTTCATGTCGTGAACGACGAACCGCGCGTTGGCAGTTCCTTGGTAGAGGGTTTGCCCCAGGTACAAGCTGAACTCCTGAAGCTCGATGCCCAGCACCATGTCGGCTCCGAAGGCCTCGCCGGCCTCCGTAAAGGAATAGTCGCCGTCGTACCGGGCATCGACCCAAGCGGCAACCTTCTGTTGATCGATCATCTGGACTTTCGAGACATTTTTGGCGAGCCGCTGGTTCACTTCGCGAGCCAGATCGTGCGCGGCGCCCGTGTCGCGGAAAGCCACCGAGGCGACGGGCCGGCACACCACGGCAATCTTCTTCTCGTTGAAGCCTTTGTACTCGGCGTCGATTTCATTGGCGCCCATCACGTACATGGCCGTGCTTAGGGCTGCGGTACACCCGACGGTGGAAACCGCCGCGCCGACGGTGAAAAGAACAGCAAACAGCAAAGGGTACCCGGTCGTTCGGCGAACCATGAGACATCCCTGTCTGGAGGTAGTGAATAGATGCAACAATCCGACAAGCAGGCGCGAACCATACGAAAAACGCCGGAATGCAGCAAGCCCAACCAGGGCACTATTTCAGTCCGGCTTCAGAATGCAGCCAGGCGTACCACCCATTGGAGCAGCGTTACCATTCCAAGCGCACTGGCCGCAATGGCTACCCAAGGGGCGGGCGGGGGGCGGAACAGCCAGCGCCCCAGCGCGGCCGAAAGCAGCAGCCAAGGCACCGCCACCATGGCCGCAAGCGCCAGCAGGGCCCCACCCACGTTGGCGCGGAACGCCCGCAGTATTTGCCCGTGGGCCGTGCACGACCAAGCGGTCGTCATCCCGCAGGAGGGGCACGGCCGGTTGAAAAGGACCCGAAACGTGCACGGCCCGAGCCCCAAATGCTCGTGCGTGCCGAAGCCCCGCCGGTCGGGCTCCACCCAGGCGGCAACCCCAACCCCGACGCAAAGGACGGCCGCGGCGAGTGCCAGGGCCCACCGTGTGTGGGCCGGCAGCCGAGGTGCCGAACGAGGTGATTCCGGAACTCGCGGGAGCATTGCGTCCATTGAAGATACCTGCAAAAGCGACTCTCGCGACAAGGAGGGCAAGCGGGGTAACCCAGCGAAGCCCCTGGCCAAAGGGGGAGCTCAGGTCGAACCTTGGAACCGAAGCCCTGAATCGTGCCGACTCATCGCACGGTCCCTCAAACGTCGGATGCCCCGGCCAGCCGCTCGGCTTCGGCCTGATCGATGCACAGGCGACGAATGGCCGTCGCGCGGCCCGTCGTCGGGTCGACGTCGACCACGGTGCCATGCATCCGTATGTCGTCGGTGGCGACGTCAAAATGGGCGGGCCGGAAAGTTCGGGTTACTTGAAGCACACGGTCAATTCGCCTGCCCAGGATACTCTCGTGCGGCCCCGTCATGCCCACGTCGCACTGGAACGCAGTTCCGCCGGGCAGGATGCATTCGTCGGCCGTGGGTACGTGCGTGTGCGTTCCCAGCACGGCCGACACTCGACCGTCGAGATGCCGGCCCATCACTTGCTTGTCGCTGGTCGCTTCGGCATGGAAATCGACCAAGATGACGCGCACCTCGCCGGGCATCTGCGCGAGCACGCGATCGGCCGCGGCGAGAGGGCAGTCGACCGGCGGCATAAATACCCGGCCCAGGAGCGTGACCAACCCCACGGGAACCTGTTCCCGTGTTTGCAGCACGGTGAAGTCGTGCCCCGGGGCCGCGGAGGGGTAGTTGGCCGGCCGCACGATGCGACGCTCCGACTGCAAGATGGGGAAGATTTCGCGGCGGCGAAAGCAGTGGTCGCCCAGCGTGACGGCGTTGACCCCGGCCGCGATCAGTTCGTGGTAAATCGCCGGCGTAATGCCGGAACCGCCGGCCGCGTTTTCAGCGTTGGCCACCACGAAATCGAGTTGTTCCTGCGCGCGCAAAGCTCGCATGGCCCGGGCGATGATCGCCCGGCCCGGTTTGCCTACAACGTCGCCAACAAGCAGGATTCTCACGATTTCTCTACCGAGCCATCTCGACGTGCCGGGTTTCGCGGAGCACGGTCACCTTGATTTCGCCGGGATACGTCAGTCGTTCCTCGAAAGCGCGAACGATATCGTGGCACACCTTGGCAGCCGTCTCGTCGGTCGTCTCCTTGGCACTGACCATCACGCGCATCTCGCGTCCGGCTTGAATGGCGTACGCCTGCTCCACACCGGGAAACGAACCGGCGATGCTTTCGAGTTCCTCCATCCGTTTCACATAGCGTTCGAGCGTTTCGCGCCGGGCGCCGGGCCGGGAGGCGCTGCAAGCGTCGGCTGCCGCCACCAGAACGGTATACGGGTTCTCCACGCGGTGGTCGTCGTGATGGGCGCCGGCGGCGTGGATCACCTCGGGGCGCTCTCCGTAGCGTTTGAGCAAATCGGCGCCGATTTTCGGGTGCCCGCCCTCCGCCTCGTGGTCGGCGGCCTTGCCGATGTCGTGCAGCAGGCCGCAGCGACGGGCCAAGGCGCCGTCCAAACCGATTTCGTCGGCCAACATTCCGGCAATGAAGGCGACTTCGACGCAATGGCGGAGCACGTTCTGGCTGTAGCTGGTGCGGAAGTGGAGGCGGCCGAGCAGGTTCACCAGCCGTTCGTGCAGGCCGTGAACCTCGACCTCCTGGAACGCCTCTTCCCCCCTCTTCTGGATATGTCGTTCCAACTCATTCTGCGTTCCCGCGACGATCTCCTCGATGCGCGCCGGATGGATGCGTCCGTCGGCAATCAGCTTGTCCAGCGCCATCCGCGCCACCTCGCGGCGAATGGTGTCGAACGCGCTAACGACGACCACGCCCGGCGTGTCGTCGATGATCACGTCGACCCCGGTCGCCTTCTCGAAGGCCCGAATGTTGCGGCCCTCGCGGCCGATGATCCGGCCTTTCATCTCGTCGTTGGGAATGCCGACCGTGCTGGTGGTGGTCTCGGCGGTGTGGGCGGCTGCATAGCGTTGCAGCGCGGTCAGCAGGGTTTCCCGCGACTTCTCCTCGCAGATTTCGGCAACCCGCTTCTCGTGACGCAGGATGACCGTGCCGGTTTCCTGCTGCAATTGCTTGTCCAGCAGTTCCAGCAGCCGCTGCACCGCCTCCTCGTGGGACAGGCCGCTCAGCTCGTGTAAGGTTTGCCGTTGCAGGTCGACCAGTTTCGACAGTTCCTCCTTGCGCCGATTGGTATCCTGGATGCGCTCGGTCAACTTGCGTTGCGTACTCTCGACAATTCGCTCCTGCTTGCGCAACTGCTCGGCCTGCTCCTCCAACGCGTCCTGCCGTTTGTCGAGCAGGCGTTCGCGTTCGTGCAATTCCTCGCGAATGCGGCGGAGTTCTTTCTCTGCCTCCGCCTTCCGCTGGATGGCCTGTTCTTTGATCTCCAACTCGGCCTCGCGCCGGCGGGCGTCGATATCCTGGTGCGCCTGGCGGAGGATTTCCTTCGCCTCCGATTCGGCGTCCTTGCGGCGGAGCCGGTCGAGCAGTCGGACAATGAAGAACGTCAGCCCCGCCGCCAGGGCGGCCACGAAGATCACGCTCAGGGCTTGACCCATGGTCATCATAAGTCTGGTTCCTCGCTGGGAGCCTCCAACCGACTCGGGCCGCACGGTGCGGTTTCTCTCAGGAACCGTGCGGTTGCACCGAGTCTGCGGGGCTCATGAAGATACTCCCCAGGGCGCCGGGGACCGGGCGACGTACGCACGCCGTCCCCGCCGGGGGGAACCCGCTAAGAAAACGGAGAGAATCGACCTACCGAACGGCGCGGTAGCTCAACGCCCGATGGGCGGCCCATGTGGCGACGGACAGACGATATGGGAAAGGACGTGCCGCGGTGGGAACTGCGCGGCGGGTTGATCCGGGGGGGCGTTGACCCCGCCGGCTCGGGCCGCGCGCAAGGGGCAGGTCCGCCAACCGCTTTGCGAATACCCGACCTCGCGCAAATCCTCCGCAAGGCGCACAGGGATCCAAACTCGCGCGATGGTTCGGCACCGGAGTTCCACGGCGAACCGCACTGGCCGCCAATCGAAGCCGGGGCAGCCCACACGGTCGATACAAAGACCCTGTGCGGCGTGCCGCAAACCCGAGGCAAGCCATCGAAACACCATCCACATGAACCCGAGCAGGTGCATCACACCACGCACTGTTTGGCCTTAACTACCAGTTCTTCTGTTTGAAGTCGTCAACTAGGGGCCACTCTCCGGCCTCAGCAAGTTTCGCCGAAGGCACCCTTATTGTTCTTTCAAATGTTATCCTAACAAATCTGCTGGGGCTTGAAAAGCTGGGAACCGGTCCAATTGAGCGAATATGGCCCAGCTCCTCCCCCGGAACAGAGGAATGGGCAATCTGCGCGGATTAAATAGATTATTTTGGGCTCCGGCGTCCGGTACGACGGACAGGGGGTGCCTCGATCACAACCCGGCGCTGATGTAGGATGCCGTCCCGGCGGCACTGACGCCCCAATTACCCAAGCCGTCCGCAACGCCACCATCCGCCCGACTACCCCGACTTCCGACGAGCCGCGGCGATGCATTCTTTTGAGAGCAAACTTGCACGCGACTGGCCGCCCGACCGCTGGCGAGACGTGACCGTGCTGGTGGCCGTCTCGGGCGGTGCCGACAGCGTAGCGCTGTTGCGAGCGTTGGCGGCGCTGCGAGGTTCGGAACCGCCTCGCCCGGAGGGGACGCTGATCGCGGCCCACTTCAACCACCGGCTCCGGGGCGATGACGCAACAGCCGATGAACGGTTCGTGCTCGAGTTGTGCCGCCGCCTGGCAATCCCCTCTGAGGTGGGCCGGGCCGACGTTGCCGAGGAGTTTCCATCCGACCGCGATGGCCTCGAGGCGGCGGCCCGGAAGGCAAGATACCGCTTCCTGGAGCAGGCCGCCGGCCGTTGCGGCGCGCGGTGGGTGGCCGTCGCGCACACGGCCGACGACCAGGCCGAGACCATTTTGCATCGGATTGTCCGGGGTACCGGCCTCGTCGGGCTGAGCGGGATGGCCCGGGCGAGGCCTTTGGGCCCCGCTGCCCTGACGCGGCCCATGCTCGGCGTGCGACGAAGCGAAGTGCTCGAATACCTGTCGGATATCGGGCAGCCTTTCCGAACCGACCCCACCAACGCCGACCTCCGATTCACGCGTAACCGGCTTCGCCATGAATTGCTTCCGCACCTTGCCCAAGCGTACAACCCCAACGTGATCGACGCGCTACTGCGGCTGGGGCGCCTGGCCGGCGAGGTGCGTCAGTGGATGGATCGGCAGATTGAACCGCTCCAGGCCGCGTGTCGCTCGGAAACGGAAGGCAAGGACCGGTGCATTCGCCTCGACACACGGCCCCTGCACGCCGAGCCGGCAGCCGTGGTGCGCGAACTGTTCGTCGGCCTTTGGCGGGAACAGGGATGGCCCATGCAGCAGATGGGATTCGAGCAATGGAACTTGCTGGCCGGCATGGCGCGAGCCTCGGGCGAGCCCTCCCGGCCGCCGCGCAAACACATCTTCCCCGGCGGGATTCAGGCGGAAGCGGGGCCGGACGAACTGGTGCTCCGCCTGCCACGCCACCTCGCGCCTTGACCCAACAACCGACCTATCGCAAATGCGCGTGCCGGATGGCGGCAAGCGTCTTCAGGGCCGCTTTGGGGCCTCCCTGCGGGCCGAACAGGCCAGCGTGAGGAAACTCATGCGGCTCGGCGTCGCGCAACTGGTTCCAGAATACGCCCGCTACGCACGGTTTGGCAAGCATCAGCGGGACCCAGCGGGCAACCCACGCCTGCTGGACACGACGGGTCCACTTGCCGGGCGGGAGCTGTGCCGGGCGGCGAGCGAGCGGATCCTCGGTCACGTCGCTGGGAACGCTCACGTACAGATATAGCGGCAGGCCCAAGGTTCCCCACACGTCGATCTGCCGGCTCAACTCCAACGGCGAGCGCGGAAGCGTTCCGCCCGGCGTGTTCGCCAGGTTCAGTTCCAGAACGAGCCCCGAAATGCGCAACCCCGCACGAATCAACGCATCGGCGAAGTGCAGCGGCGGGAAGTCGACATTGCGCCGGCTCATGTACTCGGCCCAGGGCTGGTCGAGCGAGATGGCCGCGGGCGTGTCGGGGTCGAGTTGCCGAACCAACTCGACGCTTCGGGCGGTCAGCCGCAGCTTGTCCTGTTCGGAAAGGTCAAGGACGTTGCCCGTATTCACGCGGCCGGCACACTGCCAAAGGTCGACCTTGCCCCGATAACGGGTGACGGCGGCGGAAACGTACTCTTCGACGAAGGCCAGCAGGTTCTCGAAGTCGTCCTCCCAAAGTGCCAGCCAGTCGGGCAAGCCGTGGGGCGCGAGCTTCAGCAGCGGGCCCGCCACGGTCCGCAACTCGTGGGCGCGGCACCATTCGATTTGTCGGTCGCAAATTGCCCAGTAGTGGCTCCCTTCCGTGGCTTCGATATCGTGCCAGCACACCGGCACATTGGCGGCGTTGAACGCCTGCAGGAAACTCGTGGCGGTGGGGTTATCGAGCAGTCCAAAGCCCAAATCGGCGCCGAGCCACGCGGCAAGGCGTCCTCCGCCGCGCCGTCGTACGGAAATGCACTGGTCGGTGTACGTTGCCGTCAACAGGATGCCGGCCTCGTACGACTGGCGGAGCGATGCCTCAGCGTGTTTGGTGCATTCCGACAGATCGTCCTGGGAGGTTGCCGCGCGGGCGAACTGTAGCGTGGCCTCGCGCACCCGCGATCGAATGGGTTGGGGCACGTTCAACCCGATGGCCTGCCAATCAGCAAGCTGATTACGAAGTTGGCTGAGCGTGCCCCGGGCCAGTTCGAGCGGCACAAGGTAAGGCTCCGGCCGTTCGATGAGGCATCCGGATGCGAGCGTGACCGTCCCGTGACCGCCGATGGACCAGGGCAGGTGCAAATTGGCCGATTCGGTCGCGGCACGCCGAAGCGTGAGGATTCCGCCCTCGGCGTTCGTCTCGACCCGCCAGGCGATGCGGTCCAGTCCGGTGAGGTACGCCTCCCGGACCATCTCGTCGTTGAGCCGCTCAGGCGGGTGGACACGAAACCGCATAACGCCCATCAGGTTCGCTTCCTCGATGGAGGGGCCGACGGCCGGAGGGATAGAGAGGGCAGATTATCGAGTTTATCGTCCGGCCGCGGTACCGGCAACCGGGCGTACGCGGGAATCCTCCCCTTCGGGTGGCCCACTAGCGAAAACCGGCTGCGCGCGATATGCTTCGCCTTGGCGGTTTACTGGGAATCGCCCGCGAAACAACTCTCCGCCCCCGATTTCCCCTCGCTTCGACCATGAGCCAATCTGTACTGCTGGAAACCTCGCTTCCCGGACTGACCGGACGCCGCGGAAAAGTGCGCGACATCTACGATTTGGGCGAAAAACTGCTGCTGGTCAGCACCGATCGACTCAGCGCGTTCGACTGGGTGCTGCCGACCGGCATTCCCGACAAGGGACGTGTGCTCACCCAAATTGCCGCCTTCTGGTTCGACCGCCTCGGCGAGCCGAACCACTTGATTACGACCGATGTCGACCAGATGGACCTGCCCGAGGGAACCGACCGTGAGCCGCTGCGTGGCCGGTCGACTTTGGGCCGCAAGACGCAAGTGGTTCCCATCGAGTGCGTGGTACGGGGCTACCTGGCCGGGTCAGGCTGGGCCGAGTACCAACGCAACGGCACCGTATGCGGCATTTCCCTTCCAACCGGGCTGGTCGAAAGCTCGCAGCTTCCCGAGCCCATCTTCACCCCCGCCACCAAGGCCGAAAGCGGCCACGACGAGAACATCTCCTTCGAGCAGATGGCCGAGATCGTGGGGCGCGACCTGTCGGAGGAGCTGCGCCGCCGCAGCCTGGCCATCTTCCAACGCGGCAGCGAGTACGCCCGGGAGCGGGGTATCATCATTGCCGATACGAAGTTCGAGTTCGGGCAAGTCGACGGCGAGATCATCCTCATTGACGAGGTGCTCACGCCCGACAGCTCCCGGTTCTGGCCGGCCGATGCGTACGAGCCGGGCCGTGGCCAACCGTCGTTCGACAAGCAATTCGTTCGCGACTGGCTTTCTTCCACCGATTGGGACAAGAACAGCCCGCCACCCGCCCTGCCCGACGACGTCGTGCAGAAGACGCGCGAGAAGTACGTCGAAGCGTACGAGCGGCTCACGGGGCGCGAGTTAG
>CAYPWB010000016.1:26578-33173 GCA_964414315.1 uncultured Planctomycetaceae bacterium
CTGGCCGAGCGGTTGCAGGAGTTGCTCGATAGTCCCCACGGCTGACGTGCGGAACGTCACACGTTCGCCGTGAACCCGGGCACGGCGCAGACGGGGTACACGCCGTCTTCATCGGGCTGGGTGGGCGGATCCATGTCCCAGGTACAGGCCTCGACGGCCGGTGGGAGGAAGTAGTCGGACCCGTTGGCCTCCTCCCAACTGATCTGCTTTCCGCTGTAGCAGGAAAGCTGGCCCATGATGGCCGTCATGGTGCTGCGGGTCATGTAGTCGCCGCTGTGGAGCGGTTCGCCGGCGCGGAGCGACGCGAAAAACTCGGTCTGCTCCACCTGGTGACCATCGGGATTCGCTCCTTCAAATTTCCATGGACTCTCGCCGGCAATTCGACCCGCCATCGGATAGGCGATGCCCTTGCTGCCGAGGATGATGCTGGAATACTCCCCGTAGCAATTCAGCGCCGTGCGACAGTGGGCGTACAGCCGCACTCCGTTGGCATAGTGGTACACCACCGAGTGATGATCGAACACGTCGCCCAGCAGATTCTGCGCGCCGGAGCGGCCGCCCATTCCATGGCAGCGCACGGGCGGGGTTTCTCCGAGCGCCCAGGTGGCGCGGTCGAGGTTGTGCACCAGCGACTGGGTCACATCGTCGCCGCAAAGCCAGGAGAAGCGGTACTGATTGCCGTACTGGATTTCAAGTTCCCGCACGCCATCGGGCCGCACCGTATTGCCGTACGGTCCGCGAAGGAAGTTCTCCTCGATGGCCACAATCTCGCCGATTTGCCCGTCGTGAATGCGGCGGATCGTTTCCCGAATGTTGGCCTGAAATCGGCTGTGCAGGCCGGAAAGCACGCCCAGCTTCTTCTCCTTTGCCAGTTCGCAGGCTTTGGCGGCCAAGTGGATACCGGCCGGGTCGATGGCGTGCGGCTTTTCGACGAACACGTGTTTGCCGGCCTCGATAGCAGCGGCCATTTGTGTCGGATGGAACTTCGCGGCATTGGCGATCAGCACAACATCGGACGCCTCGATGACCTTCTTGTACGCGTCCAGTCCGACGAAACAATGGTCGTCGTCGACCGCCATTTGATCGGGTCGCTGCCGCTGAAGCGCCGTCCGCCGGCTTTCGACCCGGCTGGCGAACACGTCGCCCATGGCCACCAGCCGGACGCCGGGATCGGCATGCATCGCTTGCGCCGCGGCGCCCGTGCCGCGCCCGCCGCAGCCGACCAGCCCGACGCGGATGACGTCGCTGCCCGCCGCATGGGCCGACCGCGCGAGCGAAAGCCCCGACATCGCCGCCCCCGCTGCCGCCGCGCCAAAAACGAACTGCCTGCGCGACACGCCTTGATGATCCTGGGGTGTTGCCTGCATCTTGTATCTCCTGATCATGGTTGTTACGTGGAGGAAACCCGTGAGTCCATCCCGCGCACGCCAAATCGTCAACTCCAACCGTGCGCGGTCATAAGTCCCCTACTTATACGTTGGCCGTGAAGCCGGGTACGGCGCACACGGGGTATTCGCCGTTTTCGTCGGGCTGGGTGGGCGGATCCATATTCCAGGTGCAGGCTTCCGGGGCCGGCGGGAGGAAGTAGCCCGACTTGCTCACCTCGTCCCAGGTGATCTGCTTCCCGCTGTAGCAGGAAAGTTGCCCCATAATGGCCACCAGCGTGCTGCGGCCCATGTAGTCGCCACAGTAAAGCGGCTCGCCGCTGCGGATCGACTGGAAGAAGCGGTTGTGCTCCTCTTGATACGGATTGAGGCGGGAGCCGCTGTATTGCCAGGCGTTCTCGCCGGAAATCCGGGCAGCGGTCGGCACGGCGACGCCCTTGGTACCCATCACAATGCTCGCATTCTCGTTGTAGCAATTCAGCGAGGTACGGCAATGGGCGTACAGCCGCACGCCGTTGGCGTAGTGGTAGACGACCGAATGGTGGTCGAACACGTTGCCCAGCAGGTTCTGCGCCCCGGAACGGCCGCCCATCCCGTGACATCGAACCGGAGGCATCTCGCCCAGCGCCCAAGTGGCTCGGTCGAGGTTGTGCACCAGGGTCTGAGTGACGTCGTCACCGCATAGCCAGGAGAAGCGGTACTGGTTGCCGTACTGGATTTCCAGTTCCGTCATGCCCTCCGGGCGGGTTGTGTTGCCATAGGGACCGCGGAGCCAGTTTTCTTCGATGGTAACGATGTCGCCGATCTGTCCGTCGCGGATTCGCTCGATGGTTTCGCGGATGCCCGGGTGGAAACGGCTTTGCAGCCCGGAAAGCAGGGACAGCTTCTTCTGTTTGGCCAGCTCGCAAGCGCGGTTGAGCAATTGAATGCCGGCCGGGTCGATGGCGTGCGGCTTCTCGACGAACACGTGCTTGCCGGCCTCGATGGCGGCTGCCGTTTGCAGGGGGTGGAACTTCGCCGCGTTGGCGATGAGCACCACGTCGGACGCCTCGATGACTTTCTTGTAAGCGTCCAGCCCGACGAAGCAGTGGTCGTCGTCGACGGCCATCTGCTCGGGCCTTTGCCCTTCGAGGGCCTTGCGTCGGGCTTCGATGCGGTTCGCGAAGACGTCGGCCATGGCCACCAGCCGCGCGCCGGGATCGGCCTGCAGGGCCTGTGCCGCGGCCCCCGCGCCGCGCCCGCCGCAGCCGATCAGTCCGACGCGAATCGTGTCGCTTCCGGCCGCATGGGCGGATCGGGCGAGGGAAAGGCCCGTCATCGCGGCGCCCGCCGCGGCGGTGCTCAAAACGAAATCGCGGCGGGATATACCTTGGCGGGGTTTGGTGTCAAGCTGCATGGGGTATCTCCTTGGTGGTGGTGAACTTGTTGGAGTTCACGCTTTGGCGTGCATCCGCTGTTGGAGTTCACGCTTTAGCGTGCATTGTTGTATGGGGAACGATAACGATTAGTGCAAGCTCGTCGTCTTCAGGGTAGTCACCGAGAATCAGGCAAGGACGCACCTTTGCAGCCAGCCCCAGGTCGACGATCAACGCCTCACCGGGATTGGGGCGCGGCATCCTCGGCCTCCATGGAATCGAGCATCAGGAATGCCTCATCGGCCGTCCGGCACAACGCTTGGACCGATGCAGCCTCTTCCTCCAACTCGAGGATTCGCTCCAAGAGCCGTCGCCGGTCCTCTTGCGAAAGCTTCGGGATTTCCGCCAGTATTTCCGAGGTACTCATAACATCCCCATTCACGTCCCTTCCGCGTTCCCTTCGCAGGACCGTCGGTCCTTTTCGATGGTCCGCGCGTGGGTAAACCCGGCCGCTGCACGGCCGGTGGCATCCAATCCACTCATTCCTCAGCAATTCCCAACTCGGCCAGCGTGGCCCGCAGCCATGCCAGCGAACGCTCAATCATGGGCCCGCCCTGGCCCTCGCACTCCATGCTCAAAACGCCATTGTACCCCCGGTCGCGGAGCAGTTCCAGGCAACGGCGGATGTTGTCGGCATTGACGCCGTCGCCGATGGCGCATTGGCTGATGGCGATGCCGGTGTCTTTCCCTCGCAGCGACTCGGCCAACGACGCGCTGACATCCTTGATGTGCACGTGGCTCACCTTGTCGAGAAACCGCCGGCAGAAGGCCACCGGGTCCTGCCCGGCGATGAACGTGTTGCCCGTGTCGAGGTTCATGCGCAGCTTCGGCGAATCGACGAAGGCGAGCATCTGCTCAACCATGTCGGGATTCGTAGTGAAGTAGCCGTGCACCTCGATAGTGACGGTCACGTCGTACGCTTCGGCCACGTCGACGATTTGCTCGTAGCTGCGTTTCATCAGGTCCATGGCTTCCGTGTCCGCGAGGCCCTCGGGGGCGTGCAGGCCGTCGGTCGTGGCCACGTGGTCGCAGCCGGCGTGGGCGGCCCAGGGGATCGACTTGAGCACGTACGGCAGCCCGCGGCTCGGACCGTCCTTGCCACTTAGGGGGTAGGCGGCGTCGACCTGGCTGAAACGTACGCCGTAGCCCTCCATCTTCTTTCGGAGCAGGGCGGGGTCTTCATACAACGCCACGTGTGGAAAATAGCCCAAGCCGTGGATCCAGCACGCCCCGTCGATCAGCCCCGGCTCGATGTAATGCACGTTGTTGGCCTGGGCCCACGCCAGGGCCTTCTCGAAACTGAACGCGTGCGAATTGAACGCGTCGGTATGGAAACCGATCTTCATCGCTGGAACCTCCTTGGCGGATAGGGGCGGCGCAGTGTGGCGGGCGCCGGTGTCGTTACAGTTCACTGAGGCCACAGCCTACCGGCCGGCAGCCATCGGTGTCAACCCATCGCGGCCAAGGTGTGCGGCGGCGACTCGCAGTGCTATTGCCGCGTCACGTTCAACTCCAGCGTCTTCGAGCGGTCGTCCGGCGCGATCTCGACGACGAAGTCAGTGGTCGTGGCGGCCTGGTATTTGCTCGGAACGAAACTCTTGCCTTCCGCGCCGCCCAATTCCGGAGGGACTTCCCAGCATTCGACGGTAATCTTGTACCGGCCGGGCATCAACCCGTCGTTCCGGTCCCACGTGGTCACGCGGAAGCGGCCCCCCTCGTCAAACTTCGCCAGCGTCGGCCGGCGGGGAAAGCCCTCGGCCGGTGTGTCGATAGTAAAATAGAGCGTGCCGGCCGCCAGCGGGTCGGCGCCGTCGAACGTGACGCGACCCGAAACGGGGATCGTCGTCGGCCGATCACTCCCGCAGCCGGCAACGGCCAGCAGGATCGCCGCCGGAAACCAGGCGCGATGTGTCCAGACGGTTGCGGTCGTGCCGATTGTCTTCATGGAGTTGCCTTCCGTGTCGAAATGCGAGGGGGGTCGTTTGTCGGGCGTCACTGAGGAACCTGGGCGATTTCACCGCCGGCCCGGGTGCCTAGTTCGTTGTAAAGGCGGTAATCAATGGTATCGGAAAAGAAGTGGACGCTGCTGTCGCACATCAGGAAGTTCGCGCCGCCGGGATGCCGGCTCTTGAACCCGCAGGCGGTGTACCAGAGGTTGTTCCATCCATCGACCGATTCCTCGAACGTGTTCATGGGAATGCTGGTGCCATTGATCGGGAAATTGTGGTTGTACGCTCCGTTGAAGGTGCATTGCTCCGGAAGCGTTTCCCCGGCCAGGAGCGTGCTGGTCAGCCCGTCGGTAATTGCCGAAAACTTGACGGCGCGGCTGTAGCGGTCCATCACCCCGACGCCGTCCGGCCCGTAGTCGGAGGTGTTCGCACAGCAAAAGCTGCCCACACCGTGCTGGCAGAAGACGCAGGAGACGGAGGGGTTGGTGCCATCGCGAGTCGGCCCCATCGAGGTGGGGTACCACAAGCCCATCGACTTGCCCGGATTCCGCGAGCCGGTTTGAATACGGCCCCCTTGCAGCGGCTCGCCGGCGGCCGGGTCGCTGGGACAAATATAGGCCGGAATCACCGACTGAACGGCCTGTTCGTTCTGCGCGTGCCAAACCGGCAGGGTGAAGTCGAACGCGTCGTATACGTTCTGCTGCTCCAGGTACGGCAGGATCATGGCCGCCCACGTCGCGCCGGTTCCCTGCCCAAAGTTAGCACCGTAGGGAAGGGTTTTGTGTGCCGTGTGGTAGTTGTGCAGCGCCAGTCCGATTTGCTTCAGGTTGTTGCTGCATTGCATCCGCCGGGCGGCCTCGCGAGCGCTCTGCACTGCCGGAAGCAAGAGCGCGATGAGGATGCCGATGATGGCGATCACCACCAGCAGTTCAACGAGGGTGAAACCGAATTTTGGACTTCGGATTTTGGATCCTGGATTGCCGACAAACATAAGTCCCTCCTGAACCCGATACTGACACATGCCTCGGACCGCTAGCCACCGTTTTCACTTCCGCCGCCGCACCAGCATGCCGCAGGCCAGGGCCGCAAGCAACAGGAGCCCCGTACCCGGCTCGGGTACGACGGTGAGGATGACCGAACTGCCGTAACTCACTTCGAACTGCATCCAGCCGAGCCGCTCGCTGCCGTTGGGCACCAGCACCTCCTCCTTGAACATGCCGTCTCGAATGCCCTCGCCTTGGAGGATGGTCCAGGAGTCGCCCAGCGCCGGGCTGAAGCCGAGATCGACGCGAATGGCCGCATCGTTGGGCCAGAGCGTTCCACCTTCCATCTGCACCATGTCGGCCAGATCGACGGCGTCGATGTCGATGTCGAAAAACGCGTTCGGATCGAAGGTCAAGTTCCCACCAAGTTGCAACGTGCCCGGGCTCTCGCCCGGCGCCAGGCTGCCACCTGCCCCAATGCTCACGTTTCCGCCAATGCGGCCCGTGCCGCCCAGGACGGCGCCCGAGTTGACTGTTACCGCGCCGGAGCCGGTTCCTGAGCCCGTGGCATTGTTCGCCAGCAGCGTGCCGGCGTCGACCGTGGTACCGCCCGTGTAGGTATTGGGGCCTGTGAGCGTCAAGGTCCCGAGCCCTTGCTTGGCCAGCGGTTCGGAACTGCCGGGGTAGTCGTGGATTCGGGAGGAAACGTCGAGTTGCGAGCCTTCGGCCACAGTCAAGGTTCCGCCGCCCACTTTCCACGATAAGGTAGTGGAACTGATCGTCGACACGGCATTACCGCCGGCGGCAAGCCCCGAGTTCAAGATGAAGTTGCCGTAATTGCCGTCGTTCGCCGGTCCGGCCGG
>CAYPWB010000017.1:0-6538 GCA_964414315.1 uncultured Planctomycetaceae bacterium
GCGAACCGCACGGCCGTCAGAACGCGGCGCGGTAGTGCTTGACGATTTCGTCGGCCGAAAGGGCGCGCGGGTAGAGGGCCACCTCGCCCATCCGCCCTTCGAAGCCGAACCGCTCGTCGCCCCGGCCGCCGATCCACACCGCGCCGCCGGCGGGCGGGGGGGCCGTTTCGGCCGTCAGCTCGGGCTGCGGCCGGCCGTCGAGGTACACGGCGGCCTTCGCGCCGTCGCGCACCAGCGCCACGTGATGCCAGCTTTCGCGCGGCACCCAGTTGCGCAGCGGCACGTCGGTCGTGCCGGCGCGGGCATCTCGGTGGTCGGCGCCGGTGTGGAACACGAGCTTGCCCGGCGAACACTCGGCGCCGCCGACGGCCAGGTGGTCGCCGTCCGCGCCGCAGGCGAACAGGTAGCCGGTCACCGGCCGGGCGTCGGTGGGCATGCAGTTGTAGAACCACAGCTCGACGGTGTACGCGTCGCCCAGCCCCGGCACGTCGGCCGAAAGCGGACGGCCGACGATGTGCGGCACGCGGTTGTCGGGGCCCAGGCCGGGAAAGTCGGGGGCCTGCGGGCCGGGCATGTAGTAGGCGGTTTGCGTGTCGAAGGTGCCCAGCTTCTTGCCGTCGACGGCGCTGACGGCGTGCGGGCCGCCCAACTCGCCCAGCCGCCAGTAGACGACCGGCTTCGACGCCAGCACCGCGGCGGCGTAGGGCGGAACGGGCGGCGGGGCGCGCATCACGCGAACGTCGCCCGCAACGTCGGCAAGCAGTTCCTTCACCCGGGCGACGATCTTCGGCTCGGCCTCGATTTCCAGGCAACTCGACCGGGCGAGCCACGTGGTGTAGCCGCCCATCACCATCTGCTCCGGCGGCGGCAGATACCCGCCCTCCCAGCCGTTGGCCAGCATGACGGTAAAGGTATGCTCCAGCGGGCTGCCGGCGGCGATTCGCATGCCGGTAATGGCGAACACCTCGCAGGGAATACCCACCATGCCCAGCGCGCCGATGCGCATCGCCTGGAGTTTGAGCTTTCGCGTGGGCGGCATTTCGGCCAGCAGCATTTGCTCGCGGGCGTAGATGTCGGTCCGGGTTCTCAGCGGCCGGCCTTCGGCCTCGATTTCGGCCATCACTCCTTTCGCCCACTCGACCTTCGGCTCGCGGACGTTCAGTTCCAATTCGGCCTCGCGGACGTCGAGCGGAAGCCAGTCGTTCCACTGCATCGACCGGTACGCTTTGAGGGCGGCCTGGGCCACTTCCTCGGCGATTGATTGCATGTCGAACTTGTCGGGTTCCGGGCGGGTGTAGTCGCGCAGGTAGGCGTCGCCGCTGCTGCCGTTGGCCAGAATGCCCACGAACGGCGGGTCGGTTCGCCCGACTTCGAGCAACTCGCCAATTCGCCGGGCGAACACGCCGAAGTAATCGGCCGAAAGGGCTCCGGCGCCCACGTAGTGGATGGAGAAACTGCCGAACACGGCGATGGGCGTCCCGTCGGGCCGGCGGACGGCCAGGACCGACACCTCCGGGTTCATCGGGCCGGACGGCTCCTGCCAGTCGGGATTGCGGTAGCCCGGGTGCATGGTCGCCCGCGTGGTCCGTTCGCCGAAGGGGTCCTCGCCGATGCGGTCGGGCCGTGCGATCCAGCGGCGCGATTGGACCAGTTCGGGCAGGCTTTCCACGCCCCAGCCCACCTGGGCCGGGGCCAGGTTCTGTTGCGCTTTGCGAATGCCCTCGGCGATTTTGCCCGGCAGCCACGCGCGGTACCGCTCGTCGGGCTCGGTGCCCAACGCGCCGACCGCGGCCGGAGCCGAATGCGTGTGCGTGGCCGAGACGAACATGCGGCCCGCGGGAATGCCGGTCAGCTTCTCGGCCCGCTCTTTCGCCTCGTCGATCAGCGCGCGGTCCATCAAGCAACTGTCGACCACGACGATGGCAAGCTGCCCCGCACCGTCGTCGAGCACGAGGCACCGTGCATGGAGCGGGTCGAGCGCCTCCTCGGCGTACTGCGGCTGGAAGCCCCCGTTGACGACCACGGGGAACCAGTCGGGCGTGATGTCCTGCGCGTAGGCCCCGGCGCGGAACGGCCCGGCCCCGCCGGCGTCTTCCGCCGCTTCGGCCGCCCAGCGGAACGGAAACGCGGAGAGGCCCAACACGGCGGCCCCGGTGGAAACCAGCATCTCACGGCGTTGCATGGCAAAGTGCTCCTGATCGAGGTTGTTGGAGAGCGGACGGTTCACGCCTGCTGGAGTTCACGCTTTAGCGTGCGAAAATAGCAAGCGCCACCGCCGGCACGCTAAAGCGTGAACTCCAACCGCGTCGAGCCGCCGCACTCCAAAGTGCGTCAAACGCTAAAGCGAATCAACAGCACGTCGTCGTCCTGTACGACGTAGTCTTTGGGCTCCTGCCGCATCAGGCCGGCGGCCTTCAGGTCGCGCTCGCTTCCGTGCTTTACCAGGTCCGATACCGTGAACACCTCGGCGCGGATGAAACCGCGGGCCAAGTCGGTGTGGATACCTTCGGCCGCCTCGACCGCCGTTCCGCCACGGTGCAGCAGCCACGTGCGCACCTCCTTCTCGCCGGCGGTGAAGAACAGCATCTGCCCGCTGGTGGCCAGCATGGTCCGGATGACGTGGTCGCGGTCGACACCCTTCAGGCCCATCTCCTCTTCGAACTCGGCGCGGTCCTCGGGGGTCATGCGGGCAAGTTCCAGTTCCAGGCCGACGGGAATGGCCATGACCGGAACCTCGTCGGTCGACGCGGCGGTGAACCGCTCGGGGTGCTCCTCGTCGTCGGCCGTGTTCACCACAACCATCCGCGGCTTCTCGCTCAGCAGGCGGAACGCGCGCGTCACTTTCTGTTGCTCCTCGGTCAGGTGGCTTTCACGCAGCGGATTGCCCGACTCCAACGCGTCGAGCACCAGTTGGAGCGTATCGCGTTCGTGTTCGAGTTTTTCGCGTTCCTGCCGCGGGATGGGCTTCTTGACCGCCTCCTCGATGCGGCCGATCCGCCCGGTGACGATGTCCATGTCGGCCAGCATGAGGTCCTCGTCGAAGGAGCGGAGGTCGGCCAGCGGGTCGGAGCCGTCGAACGCCGCGGCCACGAGCACCAGGCAGCCGGCCTCGCGGATGGTGGCCAGCCGCTGAGCATTCCCCTCGTGTGTGCGGCTGAGGCCCGGCGTATCGACCACTTCGAGCGCGGCGAGCGTGATTTTCTTGGGATGGTAGATTTCCACCAGTTGCGCCACCCGGGGCTCCGGGATGGTTGCCATGGCGCTTTGCCCGGTGTGCGCGTGCGCCGGGTCGGGCGCAACGCCGGTAAGCCACTCGAAGAACGTGCTCTTTCCCGAACCCTGATAGCCGACCAGACCGATTTTCATAACCGCTTGTCCTTCCCGCGAGGATTCCATTTTGCGCCAGTGTACCACACGGCGCCCTGCAGCGCAAATGGCCTGCAGGTGCCCATGCACCGAGCAAAGCGTGGGATAGGCTTCCAGCCTGTCGTTTCCAGCCGACAGGCTGGTAAGCTTATCCCACGCAGATCGACAGGCTGGAAGCCCGTCCGACGCCAGGGAGCCCCTCACTTTAGGGGCCTGCAATTCTCGCCTCCGGAAAGTGGTTCGCGGTGAGCTACGGAAACTCGGTGATCCTTTCGGTCGTGCCGGAGCCGGCCTCGCTGCTCTTGGCAGTCCTGGGCGGGTTGGCCCTGTTGCTCGGGCGGCGGAGGAAGTAGATTTTGTTGAAATTGGAATCAGCTTTGCATCGCCGCACGGAGCAAACTATGGCGACCGACAACCGAGAGTTCCGTGAGTGCCGGTTGCCATGACCGGTCGCTGAGGGAACGCCCGGGCCGGAGATGGGGTTTTTCCCAAGAAATCGCCGCAACGCCCTTGCATGGCCGGGCCCGGCTGAAGAAAATACGGGTATCGCTTCGACAACCGGCACAAGTTTCCAGCCGTGTCCGTGGCATAAGCTTCCAGCTTGTGATGAAGCCAACACGACACCCGGCAAGCGAGATACTTGCCCCACGGAATCGCTCGGCAACGAAGACGCTTACCCCGCGCGGCGAGATCGACGGGTCGGGAAAGACAGGGAGGGCGTACTCATGGCGGTCCAGAAGCTCATTGATTTGGCGACGACCGAGGTCCTTCCCACGGCGCTGGAACGAGTGCCCGAGTCGGTCGCCCGGCGGGAGCACATCCTGCCGCTCACGTTCGACGGGGAGCGGTTGACGGTGGTGATGAGCGAGCCGCCCTCCTCGGAGACCCTCGAACGGCTCCGGTTCGCGCTGAACTGCCCCATCGCCGTGGTCATGGCGCCGCCCGACGCTATTCGAGGCGCCATCGAGCAGTATTACGGCTCGACCGAGGCGCGGAAGGTGACGCTTCCTTCGACGCCCGCGGGAGAGCAGGTCGAATTCGTCGAGCTTCCCGACGAACCGCCTCCCGGCGGGCGGCAAATGCTCGACCCGGCCGGCCCCGCCGTCGTGCGCATGGTGCAGGAGATCATCGGCGAGGCGTTGCACCTGACGGCGTCGCGGGTGCTGATCCTGCCCGTGCGTAACCGCCTGAAGGTGGCCTACCGCATTCAAGACGCCGTGTACGCGCGGGACGACGCGCCCCGCGACATGCATTACCCCATCCTGGTCCGGCTGATGGCCATGACGAATCTGTCGGGCCTCATCAAGGTGCACCTGGGCGAGAAGGAACTGGCGTTGCGCGCGGTATTCAAGCCGTCGCAGTTCGGGTTGCTTGCGCTCATTGAAGTGGGGGGCGAAGCAGCGGGTCCCGAGTATTGGCAGGCCCGGGCGAAGCGGCTCGGGTACCCCTACCTGAACCTCGAGGCGCACAAGGTGCCCAAACCCGTACTGCAACTCCTGCCCGAATCGACCGTGCGGCATCACCGCTGCCTTCCCGTGGGTCTGGACGAGCACGTCCTGACCGTGGCGATGAGCGACCCGCCGGAGCCCGACCTGCTCGAGCAATTGCGGTTCCTCACGAACCGGTCGATCGAAGTCGCGATGGCGCCGGCCGGCGCTCTGCTGGCCGCCATCGACCGGCACTACGGCCCGGCCGATTCGGAGGCCGCCGATGTGATCCTGTGGGAACTGGCCCAGACGCCGGAACTGCCGCATGCAGACGAGGAGTCGTCGCGGCCGATTCGCACCAAGCCGACGCCCGCGGCCAAGCATGCCGCGAAGGCCGTGTTCGACTGCCTCCACGCCCAGTACACCGACAAGATGCTCAAACTGTTCGAGCAGATTCGTTCGGGCGAGCGACTGTGCGGCCGCAGTATCGGAAACGGCGAAATCGAGGTGGTCTTCCCGCAATCGCACTTGATGGAGCAAATGCCGCCCGACGCCCGCGCTTACATCGAAAACCGCGTTTGGGCCCTGCGCGAGGCGGTGATCGTTCGGCTGGAGAACTTCCTGGCCGCGAACCGCGTGGTGCGGGGGCTGGCGATGACGTATGCGTTGTACCTGGCGGCGTGCGGGCTGCGAGAGGGGCGGCGGCCGGCGCTGAACCCGGCCGACGAACGCGACGCCTGGATCAACTTCCTGTACGCGCTGGCCATCCGGCTGTTTCCCGCCGTCCAGTCGAACGGGGCCCTGCTTTCCTTGGTGACCGAGCAGATGGACCAGGTGGCGGCGAAGATCGGCCGCCTTTTGGAAGACGCCTCGTTTGTTTCCGATCCTCCGGCCGTGGAAGGATGGCTGCTGCGGTTGACCTCCCAAGTCCCGTCCGACGCGTCGCTCGACGCCGCCAGCCCGCCCGTCGGCCACCTCGTCGACCTGCTGCTGGCCGAAGCGGCGCACGTTCGGGCATCGCGCGTGGCGATGGTGCCGCTGGACGACCGGTTGGAGGTGGGCTATCGGGTGCAGAAGGCCGTTTACGCGCGGGAAAGCCTGCCGCTCGAAATGCTGTATCCGGTGTTGGCCCGCCTGAGCGCGACGGCCGACACTTCCGGCACGCTGCACCTCGGCGCCGGGGCGGCTGCGAGGGATGCCCATCTGACGCTAAGCGCCACGCCGTGCGGTCCGGCGGCGTCGATCGACCTGCCGACCCGCACCGGGGCAGTGAAGGCGAGCCGGGCCCTGGCCGCGCGGCATCACCTGGAGTTCGTCGATCTGGCCGATTTCGACGCGCCGCCCGACTTGCTGCGGATCGTTCCCATGGCCGTACTGCAAAGCAAGATGGCGCTGCCGATGCAGCGCGAGGCCGACGGGAGCCTGAAGGTGGCGGTCGCCTCGCCACCCTCGCCGCGACAACTCGACGCCTTGCGGCTGGCGTTCAACTCGCTGGTGACCGTGGCGCTGGCCGCCCAGGACGACGTGCGGGCCGCGTTGTACCGCCACCGTCATCCGCCGGCCGATGCGCCGCCCCTCTCGCCCGCCGCGACGGCCCTGCTAGGGCCCGAGGCGAGACCGTAAGGCCCCTGGACTCCTCACGCTCCGCGTGAGGTCCGCGCCTCACGGGGTGCGCGGCCGGCCGGCGTGCTCACGATTGCCGCGCGGCCGGCCGGCGAATTGCTCCAAGCCCCGGCGAACGACAA
>CAYPWB010000017.1:6638-8317 GCA_964414315.1 uncultured Planctomycetaceae bacterium
AGCCCCGGCGAACGACAACCCGTACGCAGGCCTCACGCGGAGCGTGAAGAGTACGGGAGGAACCGGGTTCAGTCGGGAGTCCAGAGCTTGCCGCCGCCGCTGCCGGTTTCGCTTTCGGGGGTCCAGAGCTTGCCGGGTTCGGCCGCGGGAGTGGCGGTGCCTCCCCCCCCCTGCCCCGTCGCTTGGGCCATCTCGGAACGCTGCTGGGCCGCCAGCGCCGCGGGACCGGGGCTTCCGTCGGGATTGATCAGCCCCATCCGAACTAGCAGTTCCATCAGGCGATCCCGCACCCCGGGCTCCTCCAGGTGCGTGCTTTGAATGTGGTCGAGCAGTTGCAGGGCATTTTGCGGCATGCCGTGCATCAGGCCCAGGTTCACCTCCACAAAATCGAACGCCACATTCGACTGGCCGGCCGCGTCGCACGCCTGCCGGCCCAACTCGACGTAGTCCATCGCCTTCGACAGGTCGGGCTGGGCGTAGGCCAACTGTTCGATGGCGTGCAGGCGTTCCCGGCTGGCGCCGAGGTGCTCCCGCTCGACCAGCGCCGCCGCACACTTGCGCATGGCCGGCACGTACTGGTAGCTCGCCGCCCGGGCGAACGCCAGACCAAGCTCCTCGTCGTTGAGCTTCTCGACCAGAACCCGGTCGAGCCGGTTGACCGGCACCGTGCGGATATTCATCTGCTCGGGGTCGATCGGCTCGGGTTGAGGCAGCCCAAGTTCGCTGCGCAGTTCCGCAAAGGTTTCGTCGCCTTCTTCCGCTTCGGCGAGCAACGCGAGGGTCAACACAGTGGCGGCCAGCTTGCGGCGCTGCGCTTCGTCGGGATCGGCCACAGCCACCTCGCGCGACGACTTTCCGCCAAGCACGCCCAGCGGCAGGTCGGGCCAGCGCTGGAGGATCGCCTCGCGGCGGTACTGCCCGGCAGCGTCGCGGACCGTTTCGGGATTGACGCCGGTCGGGCAGGTGAACTCGGCCTCGATCAGGTCGACGCTGCGCGAGGCGCGGCCGACAACCTCCTGCTCGATGATCCTGCCCAACCCGTCGCCGGCCAGGGCGGCCAATTGCGATTCCATTTCGCCACGCTGCTCGGCCCAGAAGCCCGATACCTCCAGCCGCGCCTCCCGGTCGGTTTGCTTGCCGAACAGCCGGGCCTGGGCGACGGGGCGCGCGAGCGTGTGCGGACCAATCTCGTCCGACGCTCCCGGCTCCGGCCGGTCGAGCACGAGGAAGGTTACCCGAGGCGGCGGGCTGTCGTCGTCGGGATCGCGCTGGGTCGCCTGTTCGGGCAGGGCCAGGCACCGGCGGTCGAGCGAAACGGCCGCTTGAAGCGCCTCCACGTCGTCGACCGCCCACACGATGCGCAGCATGTCGATGCCGTCGCCCAACGGGTCGTCTGAGATGAGCATGGCGCGGGCCTCGGCCTCGACGGCGTCGTCCCGGGAAACGTCGAGCGCGGCCAGGCGGCGCAGCGCCTCGGCCTCGCCGCGGGTGTCGGCCAACGCCGAACGCAGCTCAGCCAGCCACTGCCAGAGAAACGGTTCGCCCGGCACTTCGGCGGCCAGGGCCGCCAGTTGCTCCTCGGCACGGCAGAACTGCCCTCGCTGCACCAAGGCCATCACGCCGTTCAATCGGTCGAACCACGGGGCGTCTTCGGCGACCTCCTGCCGGGGGGCCGGGAC
>CAYPWB010000017.1:8327-33090 GCA_964414315.1 uncultured Planctomycetaceae bacterium
AAGGATGGGAACGTCGGGCCGGGCATTCAGTTGGGCGATGGCCCGCCGCGGAGCTTCGGCCTCGCCGCTGACTTTGGCCTGAAGCCGTAACATTCCGCGGGCGGCGTTCCAGAGCTTCTGGAACACGGCCACCTGCGCCACCACGCTCATGGCCTCGTACACGGCGCTGTAAAGCTGGTCCTCGACGAACTCCATCGCCCGGTACACGCACTCGGCGGCCCGGCGGCAATCGCCCGTCAGTGCCGCGGCCATGGCCGACTCGGCCCAGGCCAACTGATTCTCGGGGTGAGCTTCGAGGAATCGGGCGGCATGGGGGCCAAGCTCCTCGACCCGGCCGGCGCTACGCAGCAGCGAGGCACGAAGCGCCATCAGGCAGGCACGGTCGGGATGCTTTTCGAGCAGGTGCTCGGCGTGCGTCAGGGCGGCCAGCGTTTGGTCGCCCTCGATCATGCGCGTGAGCTTCTGAAGCTCCGGCAGGAGGTCGGAGCAGCAGAATTTGATCTTCTTGCCCGTGCCGCCGGGGCACAGGGAATAGGCGTCGATAGGCATGGGGAGGCCTTACAGTGAGGGACAGTCGCCGCGGGGAACAACGCAACTTTGGTTCATGCCGCTTCGTGGCAACCGGGATGCCGAAAATTGGGCCTCAGGAACGACCCCAAGAACCCCTTTGGGATTTTGAGGAGCCAAGCGACTCAGGGAAACAGGAGAGAACGGAGGCAACGGAGCGGCAGAACTCCGTTGCCTCCGTCTCCTCTGCGGCTTCAATCGGCCTTGACCCCGGGGAAGGATGCGCCGCGAGATGCTTTCCGTCAGCTTCGAGTTATCGAAATCGAACGCCCATCCCAACGCTATGCCGAGCAGCCTCATGTAGCTGAACCGTCGTATTCTGCAAAGTAGGGTATGCATTATTCGTCCGTCGGCAACAGAGGGGACAGAGCCAACAGAGAAATCCTCTCTGTTATCTCCGTTGACTCCTGTGCATGCTTGATTTTCGGGACAGGTCCGATTTGCCGGAACGGCCCTCCGGGTGCTGCGCACAAATCGGGTTTGGCCGCGGGAAAAACGGGACAGGTCCGATTTGCCGGAACGGCCCTTCGGGTGCTGCGCACAAATCGGACCTGTCCCGTTTTCCCCCCGCTTTTTCCGCAAACAGTATGGAAACGGAAATGTCCCGCGCTCGCGGCCGAGCGGGCCGGCGGGGGAAACGCCGGTACGTCGCTCGGCCGCGAAACGCGGGACGTTCTATGCACCACGCCGGTCCGGGGTCAAGCCGACGGAATCATGCCAAGGAGGAACACCATGGCGAAAATACCCACCGTTTCGGCAATACCCATGGCGATAATAATGAAGGCCAATCCCTTGCCCTCGCTGTCGCTAAGGCCGCGGATGCCGGCGGCGCCGATCATGCCTTGCATCCAGGCCGAGAGCATTTCACCCAGCCCGGTCGCAATGCCGAGCCCCAACATCAACCCGGCGTTGGCTCTGGCCAGGTCGGGATGCTCGGTGAAGACGCCGGCCATGTTGTTCATGACGATCATGGCGTACAGGGTCTGGCTGATGGGCATGCCCACCAGGATGATGTAAGTGAAGCTCAGGTTTCGGCCGGCGCGGGCTTCCTTGGCCCAAGCGCCCGCCGCGGCCTGACCCGCCAGCCCGATGCCGATCGCGCTTCCGAACGCCGCCAGGCCCAAGGCCAGCACGTGGCCCGGCTGGCCGGCGAATTCCCAAAATGTTTCGACGGCGCCGAAGAGCATGGGCAAGGCGACGCTGAAGGGGGAAACCAACAAATCCTGTGTCATTGTGAGTACTCCTGAATCGTGTTTTGGGTAAAGGGGCGGTAGGCGTATCCGGTCCACTGCATGCCCATGTTGCTGCAGAACTCAAGCATATTCAAACGGACCCCGTGGGCGAACATGGCAATGATCGCCAGACCCAGGTTCAGGCCGTGGCCGAACAGCAGAATCGCGCCAATCAGAGGCCAGAATTCGAGTGAGAAGGCCATCTCGTTGAAGCTTGCGGCCAGCACGCTGCTGGCCAGCCCCACGGCCATCAGCCGCACGTAGCTGATCACGTCGGAAAACGCCGACAGCATCGAAAGCGGAAATTGGGCCAGGCCCAAAGCCAGCGCCTTGGCGATGTTCCAACTGGGGCTCGCGAACAGAATGGCCAGCGTCGCGCCCGACATGAGCAAGTACGGCCACGGCGTGCCCCAGCTCATCGGGTCGCCCAGCACGAAGTACCGCACCACGCCGTACATGCCCCAGATGAACAGAGCCCAACCGACGCGGTTGAGCGACTGCAAATTGGGGAAGAAGCGGATCGCCTGCCAAAGCTGGGCGATGCTTAGGTGGATAGCCCCCATGGTGAAGCTGAGCTTCATCATGAGATCGCGCGATTCGTCCGTCAGGTCGACCGGAATAAGCGGCTTATAAAACGAGAAGCCGAAAAACGTGCTGGTGACGGCTCCCCACACCAGCGTCACCGCGCCCATCAGGATAATCAGTTGCGTGAACTGAGCGCCGATCACTTTCGAAACGCGCCGATAGGCCAGCAGCGGTCCGAGCAGCAGGATCGCGCCGTACCCGCCGTCGCCAATGAGAATCGCCGTGAAAATCGGCAGCGCGATCATGAACGGTATCGAAACGTCGAACTCGCGATAGCCGGGAATCGTGCCGAGCATTTGGAACAGCCCCTCGATGGGCCGTGCCCAGGCGGGCGGGCGCACCAGGGTGGGCGGCTGCTCGTCGGGGGCCGGCTCCAGCAGTTCGACGGCCACGGGAATGTCCTCGGCGGCCAGGGTGTCGGCCAAGGTCGGGGCCGTTTCCGCCGGTACCCAACCCTGCAGGGCGAACAGGTGTTCGTCGGCCGCGCCGCTGCGCTGGGCGAGCGAATACTCGACCTGCTCGGCCAGCCGGGCCCGCTCGGCCTCCATCGCCGGCGCCAGCCCGGCCAGGGCGTGCAAGCGTTCGGTGTCGCGGTGCAGGGCGGCGTCGATCTCGGCGGCCTCGGCGCGGATGCTGGGCGCATCGCGGCTGGGGAGCGGCTCGCGGACCGCTTCCTCGGGCAGCTTCGGCTCGCCCGCGCACTCCCGGCAGGCGAGCGCCACCAGCACCTTGCTGCCCGGCAGTTGCCGGACCATCTGCACGCACTCGGCCTCGACCTGCTCGACCGCGACGGCCGGCATGGCGTAGAACTGCAACTGGATGCCCGCGTTGCGCAGCTCCTCGACGTGTTCCAGGCGGAGGTTGTCCCACACGGCAATCTGTTCGAGTTGGTGGAACAGGGTAGCCAGGCGGTTGCGGCCCTCGGCCGCCCGTCGCTGGATGTCGAGCACCTCGTTGGCGGCGTCGTTCGGGCTCAGCTCGGGCGTCGGTCCCTGCGGCGTCACGCTCGAAAGGACCTGCAACGCCCGCTCGACGGCCCCCAGCCGTCGGCTCGTTTTTTCGTCGGGCACGGCGCGCGAGGGATCGACCGGCACGAGGTGGGCCACGCCCAGTCGGCCCAGGGCCGTCAACAGGCGGCGGCGGTCCTCGGCCCGGCCGACCAGGTACACCTTTTGCATGGGAACAATCATGGCGTCTCGCTCCGTTCCGGCGGCGATGCATCGGCCGGTTGGTCGGTCAATGCCTCGCTCAGCTTGCCCTTGGCAATCTTCGAGCGGCCCACGCCGGCCGTCATTTCGTCGCCCAACTTGATGCGAATCTTCCGGATCGCTTCGCGTGCCTGGGGGATCATGATCTTTTCGAACAGGTTCACGCGCTGGATAATGCGCGTCAGCTCATGCCGCAGCAGCGCCTCCTCCTGACGCAGCACGTCGACGGCGGCGTCGCGCCGGCTTCGCTCGCGCAGGTCGGCCAGCGTCTGATCGACCCAGGGAGGCGTGCCGAACAGGCTGTACCGGGCTTCGGGGAAGGCTACATCTTCAAAGACGGGAATTTCGACGCCCGCGATGTTCTTCTTCCCCACCCGCACGTCGCTCGGACGCGACCACTCCTCGAGCGGCAGCCCGGCGCGGTCGGCCAGCACGCTTCGGTAGCGGCGCAACGAGGCCTCGACTTCATCGCGGGCCTGTTCCGCGGCACGACGCGCCTGGGCCGCGTCGCGCAGCGTCACCTGGAGCTGTTGCTGCTTGAGCTTCAGCATCGGCAGGAACCGCTCGTAACGCCCCAACGCGTCGCGATAGCGTTTCAGCTCAGGTCGGGTGAGTTTGACTTTCGTTGCCACGTTTGTAGGGCGGGCTGTGCCCGCCGAGTGCAGTGTGGGATTTTCTCGTGTTTCTTCGGCGGGCGCAGCCCGCCCTACATGTCTACGCGGTCGCCTCGGCCGGTTGCTCCGCGGCAGGGGTTTCGTCGGCGCCCGCGGGCCAGTGCTCCTCGATGATCGAGCGGCGGATGCCCGTCTCGGCCGGGTCGAAGCACTCGGCCAAAATTTCCCAACAGCGGTCGAGTGCGTCGAACAGGTGGATGTTCACCGACAGGTCCATCACGCGCTGCTCGAACAGGGTGCCGTACTGGAGCAGCTTGCGGTCCCAGTCGGACATTTCAAAGCCCATGTCGCGCTTCTCGCGGCTTTCGCGGCACAGGGCGTAAAGCTGGATGCACGCGTCCATGATGGCCCGATGGTCGTCGCGCGACTTGCCGTTGACTTGCTGCTTCAACCGCGAAAGCGACCCGAACGGCTCGATCCGCCCGTGCCGAAGGTAGAACTGCCCCTCGGTAATGTAGCCGGTGTTGTCGGGCACGGGGTGGGTGACGTCGTCGCCGGGCATGGTCACGCAGGCGAGCACGGTCATCGAGCCGGCGCCGTCGAAGTCGACCGCCTTCTCGTAACGCTTGGCCAACTGGGTGTACAGGTCGCCGGGGTAGCCGCGGTTCGAGGGAATTTGCTCCATGACGATGGAGATTTCCTTCAGCGCGTCGGCGAAGGCCGTCATGTCGGTCAGCAGCACGAGCACCCGCTTGCCCTGAAGGGCGAACTGCTCGCCGACGGCCAGGCACAGGTCGGGCACCAGGAGGCACTCGACGACGGGGTCGGCCGCGGTGTGGACGAACAGGATGGCGCGGCCCAGCACGCCGCCTTCCTCGAACGTTTGGCGGAACTTCAGGTAGTCGTCGTGCCGCAGTCCCATGCCGCCGAGGATGATGATGTCGGCGTCGGCCTGGAGCCCCACCCTCGCCAGAAGCTCGTTGTACGGCTCGCCCGGCACCGAGAAGATCGGCAGCTTCTGCGATTCGACCAGCGAGTTGAACACGTCGATCATGGGGATGCCGGTATGGACCATCTGGTCGGGCATGCGCCGCATGACCGGGTTGACCGGGGCGGTGCCCAGGTCGGTCAGCTTGCCGGTCACTTCGCCGCGGCCGTCGCGCGGGCGGCCGGAGCCGTCGAACACGCGGCCGAGCAGATCGTCGGAAAACGGCACCTGCATCGGGTGTTGCAGGAACCGCACGCGGTCCTGGTTTGAAACGCCCTGCGAACCGGAGAACACCTGGAGGCTCACCTGCTGCCCCTCGAGGTCGATCACCTGCGCGAGCGATTCGCCGTGCTCCGACTCGATGGTGGCCAGCTCGTCGTAGGTGACGCCCATGGCGTTCACGGTAACCACGTTGCCGGCAATGCGGCGGATGGAATCGAAATACTTCCTCATGCTTTCCGCCCTTTCGTGGCGATAAACTGATCGATGGCCGTAAGCCACCGCTGGTATTCTTCACTGTCGGCTGCGGCGTAGTTCCAGTTGCGGAACAGGTCGGTCACTTCGACGAGCGTTTGCCGCGCCTCGGCCTTGTCGGCGAAGTCGAACTCGAGCCGAACCACCTCGGTCACCTTGCCGAACACGAACTGCTGCCGCTCGGCGGGCGTGGCCGCGTCCACTTCGTCGAAGGCGTTCTGCTGAAGGTACACGTTGTCGAAGAAATCGGCCTTCAGGGCGGCCGTAAAGTCGCCGATCGACGTGCCCTCCTCGCCCACCACGGTCATCATCTGCCGCACCTCGCTGCCGTGCATCAGCAGGTGGCGCATGGCGGCCACGTCGGCGGCGTCGATAATGCCCGGGTACTTGCTCCACGAGTCGAGCGGGTCGATGGCCGGGTAGCGGCGTGCGTCGCTGCGGGCGCGCGAAAGGCCGTGGAACGCGCCGACCACCTTCAGCGTCCCCTGCGTGACCGGCTCCTCGAAGTTGCCGCCGGCGGGGCTCACCGTGCCGCCGATCGTAAGCGACCCGACCGTCCCGTCGCGCAGTTCCAGCGCGCCGGCCCGCTCGTAAAAGCTGGCAATCCGGCTTTCCAAGTAGGCGGGGAAGGCCTCCTCGCCGGGAATCTCTTCCAACCGGCCGGAAAGTTCCCGCATCGCCTGCGCCCAACGCGAGGTCGAATCGGCCAGCAGCAGCACGTTCAGGCCCATCTGCCGGTAGTATTCGCCCAGCGTGGCGGCGGTGTACACGGAGGCTTCGCGGGCGGCGACCGGCATGGCCGACGTGTTCGCAATGATGATCGTCCGCTCCATAAGGCTGCGGCCGGTGCGGGGGTCGGTCAGTTCGGGGAAGTCGCGGAGCGTTTCGACGATTTCACCCGCCCGCTCCCCGCATGCCGCAATGATGACGATGTCGATTTCTGCGTGCCGGGCCGTGATTTGCTGCAGCACGGTCTTGCCCGCCCCGAACGGCCCCGGAATGCAGTACGTACCGCCGCGGACGATGGGGAACATCGAGTCGATGATGCGCACGCGGGAAACCAGCGGCTCGGCGGGCAGCAGGCGACGGCGGGCGACGCTCAGCGGCCGCTTCACCGGCCAATTCTGCTGCATGCTCACGGTGCGCTTGGCGCCCTGGGCGTCGGCCAGTACGGCCATTTCGGCGTCGACCGTGTAGCTGCCGGCCGGAGCGATCTTCTCGACGGTCCACTGGCCCCGCAGGCCGAACGGCACGGCAATGCGGTGCGTGAAGATGCCTTCCGGCACGGTGCCCAGGCTGTCGCCCGCCTCAACCGTGTCGCCCGGCTTCACCGCCGGAGTGAACTCCCAGGGCTGCGTGGTCGAGAGGCCGTGGATATACACACCGGGCTTCAGGAAGAAGCCGACCTGCTTAGCCAACTCGGGGAGCGGGTTTTGCAGGCCGTCGTAGATTTGCCCCAGCAGGCCGGGCCCCAGCACGACCGAAAGCATCTCGTCGTGCAATTCGACCGGATCGCCCACCTTCAGACCGCGCGTTTCCTCGAACACCTGGAGGTCGGCCAGATGCCCGCGAACGCGAATCACCTCGCTCAGCAGCCGCGTCCCGTCGGAATGGATGCAGTAGCCGACCGAGTTCTGCACGACGCGGCCGTCGGTCTCGGCAATCACCAGGTTTCCGTTGACTGCAACGATCCTTGCTTTCACGGGTTGTTCCCCTGCCTTACTAAGTTCGTTTCATTCAGGCCGTCTCGGCGGCCGCTTGTTCTTCTTCGCGGGTCGTGCGGCGCCACTGCTCCAGGAGCATCAGCCGGAGGGCGTAGGCCACCAGTTCGTCGTCGGAGAACGAAAACCAGGCGTCGTTCACCGCGAGCCAATTCCAGCGGGCGCGGAGGGTGGCGCGCAGCCCGTCCAAGGGCGTGGGGGCGGCGGCCCACTCGCTCAACGCGGCCGAAAAGTCCTCGCCGCTGTCGGCCAGATCGGTGGCCACCAGGTACGCCGTTCCTTCGATGCCCAGGCGCTTCGCCCGCGCCTCGGCCAACGCGTTGCGGAAGGCCGCCTCGAAGCCGACCCAGCGGCACAGCAACGGGCTGCCGAGCGTGCGACCTACCTCGTCGGCATGTCGGAAGTACGCCTCCCACAGGGCGTCGGCCTCCAGCTTGCCGGTATCGGCTTCGACGCGGGGGGCCAAAAACTCCGGCAGCGGGGCCTCGTTCCGCGCCTGCCGCACGGTGAGGACGGCCGGGGCCACCTGGTCGATCTCGCCGGCCAGGAAGGCCTCGCGCTCCAGCAGGTCGCCCAGCAGGAACACCGTACCAACCAGCTTACCCCGCGGCGTCTCCTCGCCCACATGCTCCAGCAACTGGGCCGGACCCATCGGCGGAGCACTTCCCAGCCCGCCTGGTGCGGGCAGCGCCGAGAGATAGTAGTACCGGTCGATTCGCATGGGTTCGGGGCTGCGGCGTCGTGGCCGGGCGAGAGGGAGGTGTGGGGGAGGGTCAGGTGGCGGCGGGCGCATCCTGCTCGTCGGCGGTCTCGGCGATGAGCTTCCGCAGTTCCGGGGCGACGATGTCCGACAGCACCTGCACCACCGACTCGACCGTGATCTCGACCGTTCCTTCCGACATCTTGTATTCGAACCCCGCGCCGGTCAGCGCGCCGTGAAGTTCCACCGAAAGCTTTTCGTGCTTCTTGTCCTTCGCCTTGGTATGGAACGTTTCAATGGCCCAGTGCGTCAGCTTCTGCCGCATCGGTTCGGCGACGTTGAACGTGAGCGTGGTCTCGCCGACGGCGTCTTTCTCGACGTACTCCAGCACGATCTGGCGAATCAGGTCGGCCAGGAAGTCGGCGTCGTCGAGTTTCGTTGCGACGGCCTTCTCCAGCGCGCGGGTGACCGCTTGGCTGAGCGTTTCGCGGAGTTTGGCGACGGTGTCGCGGGCGGCGAGTTGCAGGTCGGTTTGGGTTCGAGCGAGGGTCTGCTGCGCCTTCGCCTCGGCGGCTTCCACAATCTGCTTGGCCTGGGCCTCGGCGTCGCGAAGGCGCTTTTCCGCCTCGCGTTCGGCCTCACGGCCGATCTCCTCGGCCGCCTGGCGGCCGGCCTCGACGCCGTCGGTCCGCAACCTGTCGATGAACGATTCCAATGTCTGCGTCATTCGCCCGTTCCCGTCCGAAAGGATGCCGCCGTGGCTCGGCGGCTGCACTTACCTGGAATTGGCCGTTTGCGGCCCCGCAAGCGGACCTACCTTGAGCCCGCGCACACTCGTAAACCGGGAAAGTGTAGCTCACCGAATCGGGTCAGACAAGGGGGGTGGATTGCAGCAGGCCGGCAAGACCGGGTCGTCGTTCGTGCCGCGTCGCGGCAATGGTCGGCAGGTTCCCCTCGCCGCAGGACCTCGTCGGGCGCGGCGACAACCGACCGCTTTGCCAACCCCACACATGGAGGTAACTGCGGTTTTGCGTGCGAGGGGCAGGGTTACCACGGGCTCACTTCGGAGTAAGATAATGTAAACATTGCCAACCGAAGGGCGAGCGGGGGCCTGACGGCCCCTGTTTCTTTCGGATATTCCGCTTGACCCCCACTGCACACCATGCAAACGCAACCTCTCCGACTGAGCGGCCTGGTGGCCGCCACGTTTACCCCCATGCACGAAGACGGCTCGCTGAATCTCGCCGCCGTGCCGTCGATGGTCGAGCACCTTGCCCGCTGGAAGGCAGCCGGGCTATACGTGGTGGGCAGTACGGGGGAGGGCGTTTCGCTGACCACCGAAGAACGGTGTGCGGCCGTCGAGGCGTTCGTGCAGGCGGCGGCGGGGCGCATGCCCATCCTCGTGCAGGTGGGCCACAACAGCGTGGCCGATGCCCGCACCATGGCCGCCCACGCCCAACGCGCCGGGGCGGCCGCCATTTCGGCCACGCCTCCGTCCTACTTCCGCCCGTCGACGGTCGACCTGCTCGTTCGCACCATGGCGGCCATCGCCGCCGCCGCTCCCGAGTTGCCGTTTTACTACTACCACATTCCCACGGTGACCGGGGTGAGCTTCGATATGCTGGAGTTCCTCCGCGCGGCCGCCGAGGAGATTCCGACCCTGGCGGGCATCAAGTTCACCTCGCCCGCGCTCGACGAACTACTCGCCTGCTCCGAGTTCCGGCCGAGCGAGTTCGAGATTCTCAGCGGGCTCGACGAACTGCTGCTGCCGGCGCTGGCCGTGGGGGTTCAAGGGGCGGTCGGCAGTACGTATAACTTTGCGGCGCCGCTGTACCACCGCATTCTCGCCGCCTTCGCCCAGGGCGACCTGCCCACTGCCCGCCAATGGCAAGCGCGCGCCGTGACGATGATCCGGTGCGTCGTGCAGTTCGGGCTGGCGAGCCAGAAGGCGGCCATGAAGCTCATCGGCCAGGATTGCGGCCCGGCCCGGCTGCCCCAGCCGCAACTCGATCCCGAGCAAATCGAGCAGATGCGGCAGCAGTTGCAGTCGTTGGGCTTCTTCCAGTGGCTCGACGAGGCGTGACCGTTCCTTTGCAGGCAATTACTGAACGTGCCGGTCGAGGGTAACCGGCTCGTAGGATACGTAGCCTGCCGGGCGCTGGAGTTGCTTCGCGGTCTGAAGGATGAGCGTGGGATCGACCATGTACCGGCCCAGTTGTCGGCCGTAAACGATGAGTCCCATTTGCGGTTCGTCCATCCGCAGCACCAACGGGAACGATTCCTGCAGGTACAGGTCCTCGCGCAGGCTGGGTAGGCGTTTCAGGTCGACGCGCGCTCGCACCAGTTCGCCGTAGCTGCCCTGGCGAAACCGTCGATGGTGCGAAAGCACGCCGCGCGAATCGGCCGGGTCGACCGGCAGAGGAATGCGCCAGACTTCGTGGTCCCACAGCGAAACGCCCACGTCGGGAGCGTCGTCCCCCGAGGCATGTCCATCGGCGGAAACGGCCGCCATTTCGGCCAGGAGCACCATTTGCGTGGGAATGGCGTCGCGGACGAAGCCGGGCAGGGCGATGTGATACTCCACCTCGCTACCGGTGAAGGCGAAGCCGCGCCGCTCGTTTTCCACCCGAACCGCCGGCGTCGCCTCGCCGCGCAGCGCGGCGAACTCGCCGGGCGGAATGCGCACGGCCACCAGCCGCGGCGCGAGCACTTCGACGGTCGGGTGAAGCGGGCCGGCCGATGCCTGCGGGCCGAGGAGTTCGTTTGCGGCGCGCTGCTCGGCAATCAGGTTCACGTAATTCGCCGCGATGCGCCGCCCGTCGGCGTCGAGCAGTTCCACGGTGAGCGCGCCGACAAACGGCGCCCCCTCCGGCACGCGCACCCGGAGCGGCGTTTGATACGTGACCGAGCCGCGCTGCCACACGACGTCGCGCGTTTGCCGGCCGCCGCCAACCGGCCGGCCGTAATCGTCGGTGCCCACCACCTCCCCGCGAAGCGTGGCCGGGCCCGGCCGGTCGGAATAGTGGCTGGCGAACAGAGGCAGGGTCAGCTCTTCGCCGGGCGACGTTTCGATAATCGGCGGCGTGTCGAAACCCACGAAATCGCCGTGGTGCAGGTCGGCCGGCGTCATGCGGGGCACGAAGGCGTTGTAGCCGAACTCCTTGGCGGAGCGATCGAACCGGAGCAATCCGTCGCGGCGCCACGGCACGTCGTAAAACGAGCCGACAATGTGCCCTTGAATTGCGGAATGCCGACGAAGCTGCGTGACGAGGAATCGCAGCGCCCACGAGACGTCGCCGCCCGCCGGCGGCACCGCAACGAAATGCTCGCACACCAGCGGCGCCGTTCCCTGGGCGGGGCCGAGGGCGCGTTCAGGCGGCGCGCCAGGCCGCGCCCGGGCGGCCATTTGCCCGATGTGCTCCCGCGCAATCCAGTAATCGTCGATTCGGAAATGCCACGTGTTCATTTCCAAGGGCATCTCCCGCCAAAGGAGCACACCCAGCTTGTCGGCCCAGTACCGTCGGCGCGGCGCGGCGGCCTCGCCCTCCAGTTTCAACAGGTTCAGGCCCAACTGCCTCGCCCGTTCGATATCGCGGCGCAGGAATTCGTCGCTCGGCGCCGCGATCAGGCCCTCGGCATTGAGCGACGGATCGATCGCCCCGCGCAAGTACAGAGGATTGCCGTTAAGCAAGATACATTCGTGGCCCGAGCCTTCGTAGGGCGCGCGGGCGAACGTGCGCAGGCAGAAGTACGTATGCACCACGTCGGGCGTGCCCGACCGGCCGGCGACCGTTATCTCCAACTCGTACAGATGCGGCCGGTCCGGCGACCAGGGTTTCGGATCGCCAATTTCCAACAGCCCCCGCGCCGCGCCGCGACCGTCGCGTAAGTCGACGGCCGTGCGCCCCCCGCTCACGGTCGAGTCGGGTGAGCCCAGCACGACCTCGGCCGGGCCGTCGGGGCCGACCACGTCGACTTCGGCTTCCACAATCCACCGGCCGCCGGGCTGGGAGGGCGTGAGCCGGACGGTGTCGACGTAAACCGGCGAGCGCGCCTCCAGCCAAACGGTTTGCCACAGACCGCTGCTTCGCGGGAATCCGCTCCGGTCGGCGTCGTTGGCCGGCGGCCTTGAGCCCGCGGTGTCGACTCGCACGTCGATGCGCGCCTCGCCTTCGGCCGGCACGAAATCAGTGATGTCGAACGCGAACGGACCGACGCCGTCCTCCAGTCGGCCGACGGCATGCCCATCGACCCACACGCGGGCCTCGCCGCGGACCGCGCCGAAGCACAACCACACGCGGCGGCCGCGCCACGACTCGGGAACATCGACCGCGCGGCGATACCAGGCGATCGGCCCGCCCGACGCATCGGCAATGCCCGACAATCGGCTCTCCCATGGAAACGGGACGTTAATGCGACGGTCGAACGGCCCGCCGCCCAGCGGCCACTGCTCGGCGAGGCCGCGGTCGTCGGGGTCGAAGCAAAACTGCCACGGCCCGTTGAGGTTCTGCCAATCGTTTCGGCGGAGGTCGGGCCGAGGATGCTCGGGGCGGGAAATCGGCTCGCCGGCGGTTGAACCGGCCAGTGCCGGGAGGCATCCGAGGAGAATCAGGGCCGGTGCTGCTCGCATAGCTGGATACTTTTCGCGCCGCCGTGGTGGGGTAGAGGATTGCACTCCTCCTTGGCGTTCACGCTTCAGCGTGCGAGTTAAGCATAGGTTACGGCGCCCTGTCGTGCGGGAACCGCCGAAGCCGCCGCGACGCCCGCAGGCGGCATGCCAGGCACGGCATCCTTACCATCGCACCGCAGCCGGGACACCGTTCGACCGGCCCCGGGGCCGCATCGCCCTGCCGCAATGCTGCGGCAGAGCGTGCCGAGTAGTCGGGGCGGCGGCCGTGGGCAATCGCAACGACCGTGCCCCGACTAATTCGCAGAAATCGGGCGATTTCCCGCTGCGACATCCTCCCCGCCGCCAAAAGGCTGCCGATGCGTTCGACCACGTCTGGGGCCAACATGCTCGCGTACTCCCACGGCTTAGCGGGAAGGGTTCCAGGCGGCAAAATCGTTCCATTCAGGCTCCGGGGCGAGTTCCTCGTCCTCGGCGGCGAATGCGTCGGCCAGCATGCGGAACGGAATGCGGCGGCGGCGTTCCGGGAAGCGGGCATCGGGAAACGCGGCTACGGCGACCCCTGACGCGGGGCGGCCGGGAACTCGGTTCTTTGAACGCGGGGCATGTACCATGGCGATACTCCTGTGTGTTCGGGACCACGGAATTACTGATCGCATGTACACTAGCATAAAACCTACAAGAATACAACCCCGTAATTGAACCAAAGTTGCCTATTATTGTCCAAAGAATGGACGTTTGGGTAATTTATATCGTCCTGGCAATGCAGGACAGCCGGGCAATTTATCTTCCAGGCTGCGTTTCATGCAAGCCGATGAAAATGCCGGTTCTCGGCGCTACGGCGTGCGCCGACTCAGCCCTCCCCCCCATTCTGCGAACGGATCGATTTCTATGCCCGCGGCGCTGTTTCATGCAATTCTCTGTGTTGTCTTCCTGGCGGTTTACGCCCTGGCCGGCGAGGTGCTCGTCGGCGCACGGCGGCGGCGCCGAGTCCGGGTGTTTCGGACCGACGGCCCCGAAACACTCCACGTCAACTGGCACCGTCACGACCCAACCCTCGCGCGCCACGGGTAGCGGTTCACTCGGAACACAACCCGTGGGACAAGCTTCCAGCTTGTCGAGCCAGTCCTGGCCCGGATCTCGCCCGCCAGGCATCCTCATTCCACCGTAAGCTGCAGCCGGGGTGTCGGCCGTTGCGGCTGATTGCTTGGGGCGGGTTCCTGGTGGACCGCCTCGCCCGACAGCGGCAACCGTTCACCAGACGCCGGCCGCTGGGCGGTCAGGAGAGGAGTGCGCTTCGCGAGAGATTCCCGGCCGATGTCCCAGAGGCGCGCCGTGTTGTCGCGGTTGTCGAATGTCTCTCCTCCACCGCTGGCCAGCCATCGCCCGTCGCTGCTAACGCTCAGCGTGTTGACCGGCCCACGATGTCCGCGGAGCACGACGGCTTCTTCCTCGGGCTGATCGGCCGCGAGGTCCCAGAGGCGGGCCGTCGCGTCGAAACTGCCGGAAACGAGCCGGCGGCTGTCCGGCGTGAAGGCCAGCGACTGGATGCGTCCGGCGTGTCCGGTCAGCACGCGAGGCGACCGCCCGATTTGCTCCGCGCGGAACTCCCATACTTGGATGGTTCGGTCGAAGCCGCCGGTGGCCAGCCAACGGCCGTTTGGGCTGAACGCTACCGTGCCCACCCAACCCTCGTGCGCCGGCAGTACCACCGGCGCAGCGGCCGGGTCGAGCGGGTCCAGACGCCAGAGCCGGGCCGTGGCGTCGAAGCTGCCGGAAACGAGCCAACGGCAGTCGGGGCTGATGGCCAGCGTGCCAATCCAGCCCTCATGGCCGCGCAGTACCACCTGCTCGGCCGCCGGATGGCGCGATGCGAGGTTCCACACCCGAATGGTCTTGTCTTCGCCGGCGGTCGCCAGCCATCGGCTGTCGGAACTGACGGCCGCCGCGAGGATGGGCCGCTGATGTCCGCGAAGTTCGATGGGTCGGACGTTCGGCCGGGGCGAGGTCAGGTCCCAAAGCTCGGCAACGCTGCTCGTCCCGCCCGCAATACCCCCCGCGGTAATCAGCCAGCGTCCGTCCGGGCTGAGCAGCATGGTGTGGACGCGGCCCGCCTGCGTACGGAACTTGATGGGCGATTTCGCAGGGTTCTCGGCCGTCAGACGCCAGAGGAACGCCGTACCGTCGAACCCGGCCGAAGCCAGCCAGTGGCTATCGCTGCTGACGGCCAGCGAGGTGACCGGTCCACCGTGCCCCCGCAGTACGACGGCCTCCGAGTCCGCCGGATCGTCGTGCAGGTTCCACAGCCGCACGGTGGCATCGGCACTGGCGGTCGCCAGCCAGCGGCCGTCCGGGCTGAGGACCGACTGGAGGATCGGGCCCTCATGGCCTGCGAAGCTCGGCGACTCGGCCACCGGCAAGGCTTCGCAAAGGACCGTTTCCACCGACGGTAGGGCCGGGCTCTTCGCGTCGGCTGCCGACGGTGGCCACTCGCCGGCGTCCAAAAGGCGTCGCAGCGGATGCGCGGCGGGTTCGTCGCCCCGTTGGCGCCCCATGGCGGTGCGGGCTTCCCAGGCCGCTTCGAGCCGACGCTGCTCGGCCAGTAAACGCGCCTGCTCCGCCTGAGCGCGCGATCGTTCCGCCTCGTGCCGCCGTCGGTCGGCGGTCGGGCCGGCGGGCCGGTCCCAACCGCCGTTGCGTTCGGCCGCCTGTCGCAATGGCTCCTCCGGCTGCCTTCCGGGAGCCGTGTCCAAGGGTTCCGACTCGGCCTCGAAGCCATCGACCTGCGCAACCTGCACGCGGCCATGCGAGTACACACCCACAACGACGACGGCCGCCACGAGCAACAAAGCCGCTGTGGCCGCCAGCAGGGCGGTCGACCACCGCCGGTTGCGGCACCAAGGGCCCAGTCGCGGAGCACTATTGGGGGGCAGGGCATCGATCGGGTCGCCGGCAAGCCATCGCTCCAACGCATCGGCCGAATGCAAGCCGCGGACCGCCCCCCTCCGCTGGGAGGCGGCCGCCTGGTAGGGGAAGCGCATTCCGCAATGACCACACCTCAGTTCGGCGGTTTCGGCAGGTACACGCTGCTCGACCGTTGTTCGGCAAAGCGGACACACGGCCCGCAACAGGACCTTCGGCGCGTTGGAACGGGAATGCATGCCACGAGGCCTTCGCGAGGGGAAGTCGTGGCTTGTTTGCATGCGCTCCATACCGGTAAATCCGCTATTTGCAGGACAGGGCCTACAAACAGGCATCGGCGAAAAGCCACAACCACCCTCGAAAAATTGGGCACTAGCGATACAACCGGCGCATCCGATTCAGGCCGAAACACGATTACAGCCCATACCACCTCACCTAACCCGAGCCACCCAACCCCCTCTGCGGGCGGGATCCGGCGGAGTTGCCCGCATCGCCGCAGGCGCACGACGCACGTTGCTTTCGTGCCAGGTGAGGTAAAGTGCCAACTGGGAGTGGCCGTCCTGAGATAGGGGCAGGGACGACCGATTGAGTTCGGCCGCCGGGTGCCACTGGCTCTGCCAGTGCCAACGAGGAGTGGAGGTCGGCCTGTCCTCGAACCGACCGGCCGAGCACTCGAGGTCGTCCAACATAAGGGGGCTCAACGTCCCTCGGCACTGGCACAGCCAGTGGCACACACTCCATGCTCCCGTCAGGCACTGGCACAGCGAGTGGCACACAAGCAGGCACTGGCACAGCCAGTGGCACACAAGCGGCCGGAAGTCGGCGTATCAACAATTCGGCTGCCTTGAAACTGGGATGGGCCTCGGTCACAATGGCACGGCAATGCACGGATTGGTGGAACGACTCGAGGCTTGTTTCGGCGCCCGCTCGGCCTTCGCTGCCGAAACGCTGTGTGCCTTGGGCGGTGCGTTTGCCCGAAAGGAACCGGCCGGCTTCGCGGCGTGGCGGGAGGCGGCCGAAAGGCTCTACGGTGCGGCATTCGATACGGCCGGCGTGCAGCGAGGAGTTTTCGCAACTCCTTCCGGTCCGACCGGCCGGCCGTTGCCTTTCGACCGAGCCCTGTTCGCCCGCCAGGCGTTTTTCGCCCTGGTCGTGCGCCGCGTTGCAGCCGAACTGTGCGGCGAGATCGCCGTCGGATTGCTCGACGAGCCGGTGTTCGCTTGTGCCGGCGCGTCGGAGGAGGCCGCGACGGTCGTCGAACGGGTTTCGGCGGCGGCAGCCGCGTGCTGCGCCGATATCGAGTTGAAGCCCGCCCTGCCCGCGTCCGACCTGTTCAAACGGCTGTACGAGAGCGTCTTTCCCCGCTCGCTTCGCCATGCATTGGGCGAATACTACACGCCCGACTGGCTGGTCGACCACGTGCTTGAGCAGGCCGGTTGGCCCGGCGACGGCGGCCGGCGACTGCTCGACCCTTCGTGCGGCTCCGGGACATTCCTGGTGGCGGCCATCCGGGAACTGCGCCGGGGAGCCGATCCGGGCATCGCAAGGGAGGAGCAACTCGACCACATTCTCCAGCAGGTGGCGGGCTTCGACCTGAACCCCCTGGCCGTGCTGACCGCGCGGGCGAACTACCTGGTTGCCGTGCGCGATCTGCTGCCCGACGACCGGCCCGTGCCCGTGCCGGTCGCCTGTTCCGATACAATCTGCGACGGACCGCCCGACCCGACCGGCGGCGAGGCACGGCCGTTCGATCTGCTTGTGGGCAATCCGCCGTGGATCGCCTGGGACAACCTGCCGGCCTCGTACCGCCGCGCGACGCTTCCGCTGTGGCAGCGTTACGGGCTGTTCAGCCTGGACGGCACGGCAGGCCGGCACGGCGGGGCGAAGAAGGACCTGTCCATGCTGCTGCTCTACGCGGCAGTTGACCGCTACCTGCGTCCGGGCGGACGCGCGGCCATGGTCGTCAGTCGAACGCTACTGCACACCCACGGGGCGGGCGACGGATTCCGCCGCTTCCGCCTGGGCGCCGACGGCCCGCCGCTGGCCGTCCTGCGCGTCGACGATCTTTCCCGGCTGCGCGTGTTCCCCGAAGCGGCCAGCAGCACGGCCGTCCTGCTGCTGGAGAAGGGCCGGCCCACCGTGTACCCGGTGCCTTACGTGCGCTGGCTCCCGGGCCAGGGCACCGGCCGGCGCGGGGCCGGCTCCTGCCGTCGGGCCGAGCACGCGGCCGAGCCGATCGACCGGGCGCGGCCGGGCTCGCCCTGGTTCGTGCGGCCGCGTAAACTCCGCACCCCGCTTGGGCAACTGGTCGGCCCGTCCGATTACACGCCGCGGCTGGGCGCGAACAGCGCGGGCGCGAACGGCGTGTATTGGGTCGAACTGGTCGGACCTGCCGAGGGTGGAGTGCGCATTCGGAATCTGGCGACGGCCGGCCGCCGCCCGGTCGAGCCGGTCGAATGCGTGGTCGAACCCGACCTGCTCTTTCCTCTGCTGCGCTGGGGCGACGTAACCCGATACCAGGCCCGGCCGTCAGCCCATCTCCTCCTGCCGCAGGACCCGGAGGCGCGGTCGGGCTATGCCCCGGAGGTGATGCGGGCCCGGTATCCGGCAACGCTCGACTACTTCGCACGGTTTGAGCCCCTGCTGCGCCGCCGGGCCGCTTACCGGCGATACCAGGAGGACCGGCCCTTCTATTCGATGTACAACGTGGGGCCGTACACACGGGCCGACGTGAAGGTCGTGTGGCGGCGAATGGACACGCGATTGACGGCCGCCGTGGTCGAGCCGGTCGAGCATCCCGTGCTGGGCCGCCGGCCCGCCGTGCCGCAGGAGACCTGCGTGCTGATCGACTGCGCTACGGCCGACGAAGCCCATTACCTGGGCGCGCTGATGAACAGCGCGATGGTCGGCTTCCTGGCAGCCGCGCACGGTGTCGCCGGGGGCAAGGGGTTCGGCACGCCGGGCATGATCGAGTTCCTCCGGCTGCGCCGGTTCGACCCCACCTGCCCGCTGCACCGCCGACTGACTGCCGCAGGCCGGGCCGCGCACGAGGCCCTCGCAGCCGACGGCGAGAACCGCGCCGACTGCCTCGCCGAGCTTCAGCCCGACATCGACGCGACCGCCGCCGCGTTGTGGGGCCTCGATCCGGCCGAGCAGCAGGCGATCGCCCGATTCATGGCGGATGCGCACGGATGAATCACTGTAACTCCGTGGGACAAGCTTCCAGCTTGTCATGACCATGAGGAAGGCAGCCTGCCCGTCGGAGCTGTCGACAAGCTGGAGCTTGTCCCACGGAGCGCGCCGGCTACCCTGTCGTGGGGCGACGTTCGGGCATTTGCCGCAGCGCGTCGGCCATTGCCGCAGCGACACGTTCTCCCGACATCAACATGCCGCCGAAAATCGGCCCCATGCGCGGCCCGCCGAGTGCCGCAGAGACACTCATGCCGGCCAGCCAAAGGCCCGGAAAGATCTCCCCCGCGCGCTCCACGACGAACGCTTCGCCCGCAGTGGCGTCCATCGGGCCTTCGCCCGTCGCGGCGTCGGCCGGCAGAAGTTCGCGTTTTCGAAGGCAGCCGACCAGGACCGCTTCGTGCCCGGTGGCGTCGAGGACGGCGTTGGCCGAGAAGACGATCGGATCGACCGGAAGGTTGCCCGAGATGTTCGTCCGATTGACGACCACGCCGGTCACCCGGCCGTCATGAACGCAAAGGTCTTCGACGGTCGTCAGGTTCAGCACGGAGGCGCCGGCGTGCAAGGCCTTCAAGGAGAGGCCGGAAGCCAATTCGACGGCATCGACGGCGTGCAGGTTCTCGCGCCGCGGTTCGGACCGGATGCCCAGGGTATCGAGAAGCGCCACGGCCTCGTCCTGCACGACGGCCACGTTCATTGCCATGCCGCCGCCCCAGATTCCCCCGCCGGGCGCGAGCCGCTTTTCCAGCACAGTCACTTTGAGGCCGGCTTTCGCGAGGAAGTGCGCCGCCACGAGCCCGGCCGGCCCCGCGCCCACGACGAGCACATCGCTCGCGATGCGGTCCAGTAGTTTCTCGTGATAGGTGCAAACGATCGTTTTGGAAATCGCCGCTTCATCCAAACGCGACATGAGAGACTTCCTTTCGGGACTACTGGTTTACCTTAAAATATACGGTGTCGGCCACGCGCGCCTCGTCCAACAACTGTTCGGCCCGCAGTTGTTCGAGGTATTTGACCACCTCGTTCCGGTGCATGTCGAGCCCGCTTGCAATGTCTTCCAGGCGGCAGGGGCGCCTTCGCAGCAGCCCCACGACGTCCTCGCGGCCGGCGAGGAACTCGGTCTTTCGGTGAACGCCGCGATAGTCGGCAACGACCTCGGCGCGAGGGTGGAAAAGCGAAGCCGATTCCGCCAGGTGCGTATACGAAACGGCCAAGGCGTACGGTTCCACCGGGGGGCGCGTGACGGTGTTCAAATGGACCCGATCCGGGCGAATGCGTTCGACGCGCCGGGCCACCTCGGCAAGTTCCTCCGGAATGGCCGTATAGCCGCCCACGACGAACACTTCCAGCCAATACTCGCCGGAGAACTCGCGCCGAAAGTCGGCCAACCCGTCGAGCATGGATTCGAATACGATGTCGCCGTGCGGGCGGTTCACCGCTTGAAACATGACCTGGTCGCCGGCGTCGAGCGACGGGACCACGAGATCCGCCTCCCGCAACTGACGACGCACCTCCGCCTGTCCCAGAAGCGATCCATTGGTCAGGACGGCCACGGGCACCTTGGTCATTCGCTTGATGCGGTCGATCAATTCGTCGAGCCGAGAGAAAAGCGTCGGCTCGCCGGAGCCGCTGAGGGTGATGTAGTCGGGTCGGGTGTCGAGCTTTCGCTGGATGCTGTCCAGCACGCCGTCCAGCGGCACCCATTCTTCCCGCTGCGTCGTAATGCAGGTGGTCCGGCCAAGCTGACAGTAGATGCAATCGTAGCTGCACGTCTTGTATGGAACGAGATCCACGCCCAACGACCGGCCGAGCCGGCGGGAAGGAACCGGTCCGAATGCGTAGCTTCTCACGGCGCGTCCTCCCGAACGAAGGATAGATCGCCTTGGCGCTGTGCAGTATGTCCCGAATACTCGCTCGCCCATCCCTCCGCCTCGCGAAAGCCCGCGGCGGTTCGCCGGCCGATCTGCTCGATTTCGACGTCGTGATGGGTCTTCAAGATGGCTCGCATCACACCGGCGCGGGTGATCTGGCCAATGAGATTGCCCCCGGCAAGCACCGGCAGGAGGTGAAACTTGTACTGGGAGAACAGCTCGGCGGCTCGGAGGATGTTGGCGTCTGCGTCGACGGTGACCACCTCAGTCGTCATCAGGTCGCGAACGAGCGCGGTGGGCGAATCGTAATACTCGTCGTTGAGGAACGCGTCCATGCAGTCCTCCTCGGCAAGAATCCCCAGCAGCTCGCCGCGGTCGCCCGTTACGGGAAGGGCCGAGGTCCGGTGGCGAAGAAGGAGCGACACGGCTTCGCATACCTCCATGCCGGGGCGAATTGTCGCGGGGATTTGCCTCAGATGCTTCCTGACGGTGCTGAGAGCTTTCATGGCTCTTTCCTCTGGTGAGCGAAGAGCAGCGGGAACACGATGTCGCTGGTGCCGCAGGGGTCCCAGACGGCAAGGAACAGACAAACGGTGATCACGAGAAAGGCCAAGGTCACATGGGGGCGTTCAACTTGTCAGCGAGTCGCCGGATTTCCGCCGTGACCAGGTCATGATGCGACTTGATCCGCTCGTGCGCTTCGCGAGCCTGGTCGTGTTCGGCCTCGAACTGCTGATGCAACCGCTCCAGTTCGTCGTATTGCGCCTGCGAATCGCTCGGCTGCCGGTCGGCCATTGCCCGCTCGTGCCGACGTATCTGAGCGTCATGGGCCCGCACGGTCTCGGCGTGCGCTTCCAGGGCTGCCTCGTGTTCCAGCAGGGCAGATTGGACCTGGGCCAAAGTCGCTGCCGCGCGCCGGTGTTCACAGCGCCATCGCCCAATGCCTTCCAGCCAGATGGCGTGCTCCGACTCCGCTTCTTGGTGCTCTTCGTGCGCTATCGAAGAAATTGAAGAACTCATGGCGTGCCTCCTGTACTACTAACCGCAAACATTGTGAACTTTTTCCCACAGTCATGGCCTTTGCTTCGAGCGGAAGCTCGCATTGGTTGGCGGCCCTGCCGCCCTGTGGTGAACGGTTCGGTTGGGAAACCGCGTAAGGCGAACACTTTCCCGGAGGTTTGGCGTGCAAGTGCCATTCCCAACCGCGGCATTTGCCCACCCTTTATCGCAAACGATCGCTATTGCTCCACTTAGCATGAGAGCATCGGAGTGCGACGGGACTTCGCCATTGCAATATGCACTGCACACAAAGCCATTGCATTGCAATATGCAACGAATCGCGCCGGCGATACCAGTTGCATGCGATGGCCTTTTCCCGCAGTCGACCGGTTCACCCGTCACGGCATCCGTCCTTCGCGGCGATCGGGGGCTCGACACACCATCCTGCCGACGGGGCAGCCAAGGTCGCGCGCAATGACCGGGCACTTGGCGCGGAGCAGGAAGTAGATCTGTTGGGACGATTCCCGCAGGGTCTCGAAATTGCCCTGCCCCTTGGCAATCACCAGATCGGCCTCGGCGAACCGCCGGCGAAATGCGTCGCTGCAATCGGCAAGGACCGTGCCGGGCGCGTCGGAACCGTTGTCGATGACCGGGACCAGCCGGGTGAGCCCCGCCGCCTCGGCGTCGACCAGGGTGGCGTCGTTGATGACCGGGGCGCCCCGGACGGCCACGGTCACCTTGGAGGATGGAAGCATTTCAATGAGCAACCGGTCGAAAACGATCTCGCCGGCGTTGTCGGTCAAGTAGAGAATTCGGCCGGCTGCCGCGACGGCTGCCGCCAGATCGGCCGGGCTCCCGTCGAGCGATTCATACAGCGACTGGGCGATGGAAACCTGGATCTCCGTCTCGCTCAGACCGCTCTTGACGCCCAGGTCCATCATGTTTCCGGCGATGGCCAGGCGTACGGCCGTTTCCCACGGGTCGGCGGCCTCTTGGATGCGGCGCTGGAACGCCGGCAGGAGATCGAGCGCGAGGCGGTTGAATTGGTCTTTGCTGGTCCGGTACGGATCGCCGTTGCCGCACAGTTCGCGGATCCGCCGATGAACGGTTTGCGCCATCGCCGCCGGCGGCTGCTCCAGGTCCATTCGGCTGGTTGCGTGCAACACTTCGCGAAGAACCTGCTCGTGGATTCCCACATCGGGCGTGACAAGCCGCACGGAAGCCAGCGACTGCCGGATCAAGCAGGGGATACAGTCGAAAAACGTCTTCATCGAGCGGTCAACCGTTCGGGTTTCATGAGGGGGAGCCGGCCGCCGCGCCGGCCGGGAGTTCGAACTCGAGTCGGGTTCCCACGTGGAAAGGGATGCAGCGATCCGGCAGCGCATCCCAAAGGGCCGCCGTTGCGACCCGGCCGGTACAGTGGGCGGGACCCAATCGATCGATGTTCATGCTGCGCAACTCCTCCATGGTTCTGCGCAGCCGGTCGGGCGAGGCGTGCAGCAGGTGCATGCCGCCCAGTACGGCGTGGATGGGCCGGTCGTCGGTCAAACGCCGCACGTAACGCAGCGTGTTGATGATTCCCGCATGCGCGCACCCGAGCAGCACGACCGTGCCCTGGGCCGATTCGAAGAAGACCGCCTGGTCGTCGGCGAGCGGATCGGGCGTGCGGCATGCGGCGTCCAGAAAGAAGGGGCCGCCGGTGTCCTCGAAGTCGGTCAGGCGCGGCACCGGGCCGGTCAGCATGAAGCCGGCGCCCAGCGCGGTCGGCTTCTCGGTGAGCACGAGCCGGCTGCGATGCCGCTCCAGCACGCGTTGGGCGACCTCGGGCATGCCGATGGGGCGCGAGGTGCCGTCTCGGTTCCGCGCGAACTTCGGCTTCAGCGCATCGGGATGGGCGTAGACGGCGCCGGGCCGGCTGCCGCGCAGGGCGTCGGCCAGCCCGCCCGTGTGGTCGTAGTGCCCGTGGCTGAGCACGACCGAATCGAGCCGGCTCAGGTCGATGCCCAGCCGATAGGCGTTGGCCAGCAGGACGCCTCCCTGACCGGTATCGAACAGGATGCGTTGCGAGCCGTCGTCGATCCAGAAGGCCAGGCCGTGCTCGGCCAGCAGGCCGGCATCTTCGGCCGTGTTCTCGACCAAAACGGTAATACGGGCCTTTCGCGTCATGATCCCCTCTTCTTGAACCATGCCATCATTCGCTTCTCGACGAATCGGGCGGTGGCCGTCGCCACGATCTGCCCGTCCTGCCGCACCTCGGCCGCCAGGCGATGAACCGGCGATCCGTCCGACTCCAACCACGCGCGGACCGCCGCCGGACGGCTGACCGCCACCGGTTGGCGAAACCGCACGTTCATATCGACGGTCACCGCGGCCAGCCCTTGGGCGAACAGGCAGTTGGTCATGGCGCCGTCGAGCAGCGTGCAAACGATTCCGCCGTGGAGCATTCCCGGATAGCCTTCGAACATCGGCTGGCAAGGGAACGAGGCCTCGACAGCCCCGTCGCCCGCCGTGTGAAACTCCAGCCCCAGCCCGTGCCCGTTCGTCCGGGTGCAGGCGAAGCATTCCGGGTGGCTCTGCCGGCGCAGGACGGGCAGCGTGTGTTTGCCTTCGACGTCGTGCATGGCTCCGCTCAATGATCGCACAGGTTTTGGCCGGGCGTGATCGTTCCCTCCAGGAACGCTTTGGCGATGCCTTCCGGCGTATCGGACGGCACGCCGTAGATGACCCGGATGCCCTTTTCCGCGAAAATCTGTTGCGCCCGCTGCCCCATGCCGCCGGCGATGATGACCTCGGCGCCCTGCTCGTGGAGCCACCGGGGCAGCAGGCCGGGTTCGTGCGGGGGAGCTTCGAGCACGGTCGTACCGCGATGCTCGCGCGTCGTCTCATCGACGTCGACCAGTGCAAATTGCGCACAATGGCCGAAGTGCATGGCCAGGCGGCCGTTGGCCAGTGGGATGGCGATTTTCACAAGTTTCCTCCTGGACGGGGTGATGTGCTTCAGTTCACGAAAGCCGCGCGGCTAGTCTTCTCTGCACACTGTTGGAGTTCACGCTTTAGCGTGCAAAT
>CAYPWB010000018.1:0-33066 GCA_964414315.1 uncultured Planctomycetaceae bacterium
TCCCCGCAAGAGACAGGCTGGAAGCCTATCCCGCGCCGAAGGCGGCGGAAAGCTGACCTATACTTCACCATAGCGCGCCCGAACCACGGGGTGTGCCCGCACAACCGGAACACGCGGCACAGGTTGCCGAAACGGAGAAGGCGAACAAATGGCGCATTCATTGCGGCATTGGGTTGACGCGGCGCGAATTTCGTGGTTTGATTAAACTGAGTTGCATCGCACACAATTTTGGGAGCACGGTCATGTGGACGAAACCCATCTCGAAACTGATTCTCGCGGGGCTCGCGGTTGCCGTGCTGGCAGTGCCTGCTCCGGCCCGGGCGTGCGCGTTTCTCGACCGGTTGTTCGGTAGAACGTCGGCAACGTCGGTCGCGCAAACGACATACGCTGCGCCCTACTACGGCCCGACAGGGGTTTCGAGCGTGGCGACGGCCGCGGTGGCCATGCCCACCACCGTGTGCTCCCCCGTGGCAACGGCGTGTCCGAGTCAAACGTGTGCCTACGTGCAGGAAGTCCGAAATCTTCCGCCGGAACGTCCCCTTCTTACCGCGCTGTTCGGTCCGCGCGTCGAACAGCGGGTGGATCCCTGTACCGGCTGCACGGTGACGACGACCGGTCCGCGGCGCTGGAGTTTGTTTGGGCGAACGGTTCCCGTGACAACGACTCGAATGGCGTGCTCGCCGACCGTGGCATGTTCGCCGGGGGCAATGGCCGCGTCCTCGTGGGTAACTCCCAGCGTGCCGGCATGCCCGACGGCCAGTTGCGGCGCGCCGGCGCTGCCGCCGTCGCAGTCGTCCATCGCGCCGGGTCCGGCGCCCTACACGCTTCCCGATACGGCGCCCGCGGACGTTTCGCCCCGCACCTTCGTGCCTTCCGAAACGCCCCCCACGCAGCAGCAGGAATCGCAGGAATCGCTTCAGCCGATTCCGGACGGGAGCACGCGGTTCAACAGCACGCCGGCTCCGCTCCTGCCGGACCCGGGCAGCCGCACGACGCAGCTTCCGCCGCGCGACGATCGCCTCGCGGTCGGCGCTCCGGTGGTTCGGCATGCGGCGTATCGGGCGGAATCGTCGGCACCGCCGGCGCCGAAACTGATCGAGGTGCAGTGGCAGCCGGCAAGCCGGTAACGCCGAGAGCGTTCTGCATCGCTTAGGCAGGGTCGCTACCGCCTGCGTCGTGTTGCATTGGGCGAGTGCCCGGGCCCGGCGCCGAGGGTGCGGCCCAGCTTGGCGATGCGGCCGGCGAGGCAGCCGGCGCATTGGTCGGGCGTTTCAGCAAGGCAGGCTTTTGCGGGATAGATATCGTAAAGCTTCCGGTAGGGCATGGGCGTGAAGTTCGGCATGACCACGTTCGCGCCCCGCTCAAGCCCCAAGTCGCGCGCTGCCGCGCCGCCGATCGTGGCCAACGCCGTCGTGCTGGGAATGTTCGTTCGCGGGCACACCAACCGGGTAAGCGCCAGCACCTTGTACGTGGTCAGCTCGTCGGCTGGAACTTGCTCATCGTCGGGCGCGCGGAGTTCTTCGTATTCCAGGGCGAGCGGTGTGCCCGGGTGAGCCACGTACGGTCCCACGCCGATCATATCGAGATCGACCTCGGCAAAACGGGCAATATCTTCCACCAGATTCTCCCAGGTTTGTCCGGGAATGCCGATCATCACGCCGCTGCCCACCTCGTACCCCAGGTTGCGAAGGGTAGCGAGGATGGCGAGGCGAGGATGGGCCGCGGTGCGGGCAGGGGATGGTCCGGTTTTCGCAGCGGAAGCAGGAGGCGACGATTGGGCGGTGTCCGCCATGGTAGGCAAAGGGGACAGTCCCATTTTCACGGCGGAACGGTCTGACGATTCGGTATCTCCCTCGCTGTGCCGTGAAAATTGGGACAGTCCCCTCTCCAACTGCGAAAATCGGGACAGTTCCCGGCTGGGGTGAATGCGGTTGTAGAGACGCAGGTTCGACGTTTCGAAGCGCAGCAGGTAGCGGTCGGCGCCGGCGCGGTGCCAGGCGGCCAATTCGGCGTCGGTCCGTTCGCCGAGGCTGAGGGTGACGGCCAGCGGCGTCTCGGCTTTCAGCCGGCGGATGAGCCCGGCGATGCGGTCGCGGTCGAGGCCCGGGTCCTCGCCCGCCTGAAGCACCGTGGTGCCGCAGCCGAGGCGGACGGCCTGGTGGGCGGCGGCGAGCACCTCGTCGTCGGTCATGCGGTAGCGTTCGAGTTCGTTATTCTCTGCCCGCAGTCCGCAATAGGCACACCTGCGCACGCAGTGGTTCGACAATTCGATGAGCGCTCGCAAATGGACCTCGCCGCCGACATTCTCGCGGCGCACCCGGTCGGCCTGCCGCCACAGATCGGCCAGTTGGGCGGGTCGGTTTTCGCGAAGCCAGTCGACAATTTCCTGCCGGTTCACGCGCCCCCCGCTCGCGAGTACAACTTCTCGCGCGTCGACCACAGCCCGGCCGACGGCGTGGGGATGAAGAAGAACCGCTCGCCGTCGACCTCGTTGAAGCCCTCGCGCAGCGTGTCGGGCCGGTAGCGGGCAATGGTTTCGTCGATGTCGGCGTACTGGAAGTTCACGCCCTCGATCTCTTCCCGCGTCATGTGGCCGGGCGCGTAGGTGATCGTGAACCGCCCTTCCGACGAGCCGTGGATGAGGTGCGCGGTGCCGTGGGCGAAATCCTGCAACAGCGGATCGGTGCGATAGGCTTCCATCACCCGCGGCGTGCCCACGTATCCCACCTTGCGGATCAGCTCATCCACCTCGGGCTGTTCGCCGAACCGCTTCAGCCCCGGGGCAATGACGACCAGCTCACCGCCGTCGGCAATGGCCATGCGGGTGCGGTAGACGGCCTTGTTCGCCACCCAGGTGCTGAAGAACTCGTCGCCCTGCATGACGCACACCACCTTCCGGAGCGGCTCGTCGAGTACGGTAATGTTCTCCTCGCGCGACTGCCGCGCTGCGTCGAGATAGGTGTCCAGGTCGTCGCCCACGTACACCCCGGTGTGGACCAGTTCGTTCTCGTCGTTGCGCCGCATGGTCACCTGCACGTACAGGTCGGGCAGGTGGCCCAGGTAATCGTCCTCGGCCTTGTTGAAACACTCGCGGACGGGCGTGACGAGCGTGCCCAGGTTGTTCTCGATGCCGTACGAGGCCGAGGCCATGTGCGAGGTGCAAATAAGGTCCTTGCCGGCCAGCCCGATGAAGTAGTTCTTGTTGTGGTTGGCAAAGCCCAGCACTTCGTGAGGCACCACGTGGCCGACATTGATGACCAGGTCCCACGATTCCTCCATGAGCATTCGGTTGAGCACGATGGGGATGGCCCAATCGGCGGCGCCGCGGGTCTTCTCCTTGACGAAGTCGGCCGGGATTTCGCCCACCGGAACCGACCCGCCTCGCCAATCGTGGGCGTGGATGCGTTCGTTCGGAATGCTTCCGAACATGTGCCGGTTTTCCTCCGGAGTATGTGGCACATGCTGGCCGAGCGTGGGGATGACATGCACATCGGCCTCGCCGGCGAACCGGTTGTACAGCATTTCCGTCAGCCGGCCGGCGCCTGAATGCGCGCGCGTAATATCCGGCGGCAGCAGCAGTACCCGCTTCGGGTGGGCGCAAATCCGCTTGCGCGCCTCGGCAACCGTCTGATCCATCAACTCTTCCAGTCGGGGCCGATCGATTCGGTCCGATTTCTCAAAAAACCAAGGCATCAACAACCTCGTAAGTGGGGGTGGCGTGTCGCTCACTTGAGCACGCTGCGGCTCGCCGTCACTCGCCGTGCAAAGCGATCCGCGCCGGCAGCGAAATCATCGGCCGCAAATGTGAACAAGATGAAGTATTGTACCCATCCAATGGGCCGACGTCCACTCAGGGCGCTGCCGGTTGCGGGCGCAAGCCACGGCAAAGCAGCCGACACGGTCCCTCGCCCGGCCGGACCCCAAACGGTACAATACCTTGATGACTTCCATGATCGACAATCTGAAACTGAGCGAAGGCGCCGTCGACTTCATCGACGAGGAGCGGCTGCACGGGCTGCTGGAGCAGCCCGCCGACCCGGGCCGGGTTCGGGAGGTTGTTGCCAAGGCGATGCAGAAAGAGCCGCTCGACCTGGACGAGACCGCGGCCCTGTTGGCGGCCGACGACGGCGATTTGTGCGAGCGGGTGTTCGACGCCGCCCGGCAACTCAAACGCGACGTGTACGGCAACCGCATCGTGCTGTTCGCCCCGCTCTACGTCGGGAACCAGTGCACCAACGATTGCCGGTATTGCGCCTTCCGCCGCTCCAATGCCGAAGCCGTGCGCCGCACCCTGGCGCCGCCCGAGTTGCGGGCCCAGGTCGAGGCGATGGAGAACCGTGGGCACAAACGCATCATTCTGGTGTTCGGCGAACATCCCCAATACTCGCCCGAGTTCATTGCCGACTGTGTGCGCGAGGTGTACAGCGTGCGCGCCGGGCAGGGCGAAATCCGCCGCGTGAACATCAACGCCGCGCCGCTCGACCACGATGGCTACCGCACGGTCAAGGCCGCGGGCATCGGCACGTATCAGATATTCCAGGAAACGTATCATCACGCCACGTACGAGTTGGTGCATCCCGGTAATACCCGCAAGGGCAATTACTTGTGGCGGCTCGACGGCGTGGCCCGCGCCATGGAGGCGGGCTGCGACGACGTGGGCATTGGCGCGCTATTCGGGCTGTACGACTGGCGGTTCGAGGTGTTGAGTCTCGTGGCCCACGCGCGGCACCTGGCAAGCCACTACGGGGTGGGGCCGCACACCATCAGTTTCCCACGGCTCCAGCCGGCCAGCGGTGTGGAGATGCCCGAGCGATGGCTCGTGGCCGACTACGATTTCAAACGCCTGGTGGCTGTCCTGCGGCTGGCCGTTCCGTACACGGGGCTGATCCTCACGGCGAGGGAGGGGCCGAAACTGCGCCGCGAGGTGCTGGCGATGGGGGTCTCGCAAATCGACGCCGGCAGCCGGATCGAATTGGGCGGCTACACCGAGGCGGGCGACGCCCAAGTGCTCCAGCGCGAGCAGTTCCAGCTTGCCGACGTCCGCCCGCTCGACGACGTGATGCGCGAATTGCTGGTCGACGGCTACGTCCCCAGTTTCTGCACGGCCTGCTACCGACTGGGCCGGACGGGTGAGCACTTCATGGAATTTGCCATTCCCGGCTTTATCGAGCGGTTCTGCACGCCGAACGCGCTGTCGACCTTGTTGGAGTACCTGGTCGACTACGCGAGCCCCGCCACCCGGGCCGCCGGCGAGGCTGCCATCGAACGCGAACTGGCCAAGCTGCCCGAAGGCGACCGCAAACAGGCTCTGCTCGGGAAGCTCAGGCGAATCCGCGAAAGCGGCGACCGCGATCTGTACGTCTGACTGAAGGAGGGAGGCGATGGACATTGCGACCGTCCGAACATTCTTCATGTGGTGTACCATTCTCAATGGGGTGCTGTTGTTGTTGTCGTTCACCATCTGCGCGTCGGCCGGCGACTGGATCTACCGGATGCACACTCGGTGGTTCCCGATGCCCCGCGATGCGTTCAATGTGGCAATCTACTCATTCCTTGGCCTGTATAAGTTATTCTTCTGGGTGTTCAGCGCGGTTCCGTATATCGCCCTGATCCTGATGGGATAGGCCTTTCCAGTAGCCGCTCACGGGTCGGTAGCGCCGGCCCTCCCGTGGGCCAAGCTTCCAGCTTGTCATCTTATTGCGCCGCATCACGGCACCACCAGCCGACAGGAGGGATTCGACAAGCTGGAAGCTTGTCCCACGGCGCCGTGGCCCACGGCAAGCAACAGGCCCGGTGGTGTTGCGGTCCGTCGGATGCTAGAATGGGATCGCTATTGTCGATATCCTGGACCGATTTTCCGGTGTTCGATCATGAAACGAGTTCTTCCGACCGTATTGGCCGCCGCCCTGTTCGCGGCCGTTTCGTCCCGCGCCTCCGAGTTGGCCGAGGCGATTGCCTCCGTTCAGGCGGTTGGCCCGCAGGGGCGGGGGCACCAAGAGGCAGCCGCGGCCTGGGAGCGATTGGCCCGGGCCGACGTGGCCGAACTGCCCACGCTGCTCACCGCGATGGACGACGCCAATCCGCTGGCGGCCAATTGGCTTCGTACCGCGGTCGACGCCGTTGCCGAGCGTGCGGCCCGGCGGGGTGAGCCGTTACCGCTTGAGGAATTGGAGCGATTCTTGCTCGACCGTGGGCATGCTCCTCGGGCTCGGCGGCTGGCCTATGAATTGCTCCTGAGCAAAGACCCGAAAGCCGAACCGCGGTTGATTCCCGATATGCTCGACGATCCGAGCCTGGAACTGCGCCGCGATGCGGTGGCGCGGATCCTCGAGGAGGCCGAAGCGGCGCAAAACGCCGGCGACCGCGGCCAAGCCGTGGCCGCCTACCGCCGCGCCCTGCCCGCCGCCCGCGACGAAGATCAGATTCGCCTTGCTTCGGACCGGCTGCGCAAATTGGGCGAGGAGGTCGACATGCAGCGACTGATGGGCTTCCTCGTGCGATGGAAGCTGATCGGGCCGTTCGACAACACCGACCAGCTCGGATTTGACGCCGTGTACCCGCCCGAGCGGGAACTCGATTTCAGCGGCTCCTACGAAGGCAAGCACGGCCGGGTGCAGTGGCTCGACCACACGACGAACGATGAGTACGGCCGGGTCGACTTGAACCGGGCCCTGGACGAGGAGAAGTCGGTCGTCGCCTATGCCGCCGCCCACTTCCACAGCGACCGGCAACGGAAGGTCGAGTTCCGGCTGGCGTCGTACAACGCGGTTAAGCTGTGGGTGAACGGGCAGCCGGTGCTCGAATACAATGTCTATCATGGCGGCTCGCGACTGGATCAGTACGTGGGGGAGACCGTTCTGCAAAAAGGCCGCAATACGATCTTGCTCAAGGTGTGCCAGAACGCACAAACTCAGGACTGGGCCCGGCACTGGTCGTTCCAGCTTCGCGTGTGCGACGAGGTGGGGAACCCGGTGCTTCCGACCGCCGAACGACAAGAGAGGTAACGCTTTGCGTCGAACCATCCTTCTTCTGATCGCGATAAGTGTCCTAGCCCGGCCCGTCGACGCCCAGTGGCGCCAGTTCCGAGGCACCGACAACCGGAGCGTTTCGCAGGAAACCGGGCTGCCTGCGCGGTTCGACGCCGAAACCGGCGAGAACGTCGCGTGGAAGGCGCCGCTGCCGGGTCGTGGGGCGTCCGGGCCCATCGTGGTGGGCGACCGCGTGCTCGTTACCGCCTCCGGCGGCGCACGGCAGGATCGGTTGCACGTGCTCTGCTTCGACGCCGCCACCGGCCACCGGTTATGGCACCGGCAGCTTTGGGCCACCGGTTCGACCATGGTGAACCCGTTCACTGCCGTCGCCGCGCCCACGCCGGCCTCCGACGGCGAGCGGGTATACGCCTTCTTCAGTTCGAGTGATCTGGCCTGCTTCGATCTGGAGGGGAACCTCCGGTGGTACCGCGGCCTGGGGTACGAATCGCCCACGACGCGGAACGACGTGGGCATGGCGTCGTCGCCGCTGGTGGTGGGCGACGTGGTCGTGGTGCAGATGGACAACCAGGGCGCCTCGTTCGCGGCCGGCATCGACCGGGCGACCGGAGAAACGGCGTGGCGCATCGACCGGCCGAAGGGCGCCATGTGGACATCTCCCACCCTGCTGCCCGGCGAAACGCCCGAGGCCGACCTCGTCCTGCTCCAAGGGCGCGACGGCCTGAGCGCGCACGACCCGAAAAGCGGCGCCCGCGTGTGGTCCTTCCCGGCGGCATGCCACTCGACCTCGTCGGTAACCGTCGATTCGCCGCACGTGTTCCTGCCGGCGGGTGGGCTGAACGCGCTGCGGCCCGACCGTTCGAACGGCACGGCGGAGTTGCTATGGCACGAATTGCGGCTCGGCTCGGCCGCCCCGTCGCCGGTGGCGCACGAGGGCCGTGTGTACACGCTCAAAGGGTCCGGCATTCTCGTGTGCGGCGACGCCGCCGACGGCGAACTGCTTTGGCAGTTGCGTCTGAAGGGACCCTTCTGGGCCTCGCCGGTCCTGGCCGACGGCCGGCTCTATTGCGTCAACCACGGCGGCCTGGTTCAAGTGGTAACGCTCGGCGACAAAGGTCGGCTGACGGCCGAGTGCATGCTGGAGGAAGGCGTGCTCGGTTCGCCCGCCGTGGCGCCGGGAGGGCTGTACTTCCGCACCGACGCCCACTTGTGGAAAATCAGTTCCGATCGGAGCGTCCGTTAGAGAAACATCTATGTCGGATCCTGCGGCCATCGAAATCTTCCCTTGCGGTCCGATCGACGCGCGCGTGCGTCCGCCGGGTTCGAAGAGCATTACCAACCGGGCGCTCGTGTGCGCCGCGCTGGCCGAGGGGAAGTCGGTCCTGGAGGGAGTGCTCGACAGCGAAGACACCCAGGTGATGATTCAAGGCTTGCGCAGCCTTGGGCTGCGGCCGAAGCACGACCCCGAGACGCGACAGGTGGTCCTGCCGGGCTGCGGCGGCAAAATTCCGGCCGGCGAAGCCGACCTCCACGTGGCCAACAGCGGCACGACGCTGCGATTTCTGACCGCCCTGGTGACGCTCGGCCACGGCACGTTTCGGTTGGACGGAACGGATCGGATGCGGCAGCGGCCGGTCGCCGACCTGTTGGCGGCTTTGGGGGCGCTCGGGGCCGACGTGCTCGACGAGTTGGGCACGGGCTGCCCGCCGGTACGCGTCCAGGGGCGCGGCCTGCCCGGCGGCCGCGCCGTCGTGGCGGGCGACATTTCGAGCCAGTTCCTCAGTGCACTGCTGATGGCCGCACCCTGCGCCCAGGGGCCGGTCGAACTGGTCGTCGACGGCGACCTGGTCTCCAAACCGTACGTCACCATGACGCTCAAAGTGATGAAGGCCTTCGGCGTCGAGGTGGTCCAGGAGGGGTTCGAGCGCTTCCTGCTCGACGGCGCGCAGCGCTACGCGGCCCGTCAGTATGCGATCGAGCCCGACGCCTCGGCGGCCAGTTACTTCTTCGCGGCGGCGGCCATCGCCGGCGGGCAGGTGACCGTCGAGGGGCTTTCCCGGGATTCCTTGCAGGGCGACGTCGCCTTTTGCGAGTGCCTCGCGCAGATGGGCTGCGACGTTCGCTACGAGGAACAATCGACTACCGTGCGCGGCGGCCGCCTGCGCGGCATCGAGGTCGATATGAACGCCATCAGCGACACGGTGCAAACCTTGGCCGCCGTGGCGCTATTCGCCGAGGGCCCGACGACCGTCACCCGCGTCGGCCACATCCGCCACAAAGAAACCGACCGCATTGCCGCCCTGGCCAGCGAGCTTCGAAAGCTGGGGGCCGAGGTCGATGAGTTGCCCGACGGGCTGACCATCCGGCCCGGAACGCTGCGCGGCGCCCGAATCGACACCTACGACGACCACCGCATGGCGATGAGCCTCGCGCTGGCGGGCCTTCGTATCCCGGGCGTGGTCATTCGCGACCCCGGCTGCACCGGCAAAACCTATCCCGACTTCTTCGACGACCTGCGCCGCGTGACGGGCCGCGGTTAGCGCGGATAGACCGAGCGCATCTGATCTTTCCACCGGTCGACGCTTTCGAGCAATTCGTCCGCTCGGCGCAAAAGGGCGTTATTCGCGGTGGCGCCGTCGACTCGTATATTGCTCGGGTCGGTCGCGACGAAGCGCCCTTGGCAATGCTGGCACATAACCTGTTTGCCGAGGTACTCCACGCGAATCTGCAGTCGTCGGCCGCACGTCGGACACTCCTGGACGAAGTAGGTGGAGTTCGACATGGCAGTACCTCCTGTTCACCTGGAACTTCCGTACGCAACTTCTTAGTTTAGCAACCTGTGGCGACTGGTCAAGAACAACTGGCCCTCCGAGAGAAAATGTGGAAGGCTGCGCATTTTAGAGAACTTTCGAAATTAGCGTGGACTGCGGGGTGGCTGGATGCACGCAAGGCGGTAGCCGCTCCAGGGTCGAATTGAGGCCGCCACCCGGACTGTTACGGGCGAGCAGCCGCCTGTTCGCGTCGAAATGGCGTATGTCGAGTGCCTTTTCACCGGCACGGTGCCGCTCGGAATAAGGTATCTTCTTTAATGGGGCACCCCCTCTCAGATCGAAACGGGTCCCTGTGGGCCGCCGTCGGGGCTGCCCATACTCTCAATCGGATATTTGGAAGGTGCATTATGCGAGTTTTGGCGCGGTTTTGCCTGCCGTTCGTTGCCCTGATGTTGCCTTGTGGCGGGTTGAGCCTCGCCGCCGAGCCCGACATTCACGCCATGCCGACCCTTTCGGCCGTCAAAAGCACGGTCAAGCGGCATTTTGCCGGACGACGCGACTTCAAGAAGGGCGACCTGATCACGCGCGACCAGGTCGCTCCCGTACTTGCCCAACTCGAATCGCTGGGCTGGGCGCCCGCCGACCGAAAAGAGATTCTGGCCGGCGTGCCGGCCCCGGGCGAGTTCCTCGCCGTCGAACTGCGGAGGAGCAAACAGGGCGTTGCCTTCATGCGTCAGATTGGCGGCTTGCCTTCCGCCTACGACCGCCTCGACCGGCTCGCCCGCCTGCCGCACGGCGTGCAAACGATCCACGACATGATCTACAAGCCGGGCGGAGCCGAGTTGATCCGGTACATGACCACCTCGAAGGGCGGCGACGAACTGGGAAAGATGCTGGCGCATACCCCCGAGGGGCGCCGTTTCAACGAGCCGACCGGCCGAATCTATACGGTCGAGCAGTTGATCGCGCGGCTGACCGACAGCTACCGGCGAGCGACGGAGCCGCCGCCGCCGGAACCGCCGCCTTCGGGTCGCTGATTCGGCCTCTATCGGACCTGCCGTACCGATTCGATCAGCACGGTCCGCACCGGCGTCTGATCGAAGTGCTCGGTCTGCTTGACCTCGACTTCCGCGATTTGATCCACGACGTCGAGCCCGTCGATTACCTCGCCGAACACGCAGTAGCCGAACCCTTCGACGCTGCGGTCCTGGTGATCGAGCGAGGGGTTGTCGCGGACGTTGATGAAGAAATGGGCCGTGGCACTGTCGATCAGATTCGCCGCGCGAACCATGGCGATGGTGCCGCGTCGGTTGGTCAAGCCGTTGTCGGCCTCGTTTCGGATTTCCGTGCGCGTCGGCTTGGCGACGTATTCCGGCGTGAACAGCCCGCCCAGAATGCCCTGGTCCGAGTACACCTGGTCGAAGATGGTCCCGTCGTAGTGGCCCTGTCGAACGTACGTGAGAAAGTTGTCCACCGTCAGCGGAGCCTTTTCAGCGTCGAGTCGCAGGGTGATAGTGCCCAGCGAGGTGACCATTTCGACCACGGGGTGTTTCGGGTCGGAGGGCGGCTCGTTCGGGCCCGACTCGCCTTCGGACTGCGTTTCCTGATCGCCGGTCTTGATCGCGGCGGCCGGCGCGTTTCCCTCCGAATCGCCGCCGCACCCAGCGAAGCCGATCGGAGTGAGAATGAGCGCCAGACCGAGTGTCCTGTACCATAGCGAATGCACGTTGAACCCTCCTTGCTAATTGGGTCAGTTCTTCCAGGAACGTGGAACTTTCCATGCGGGCGGGTATCATCCGAAGAATTCCGGTTCGACGCAACACCGCTTTTTTCCCTTGTCCGCGCGGGGAGCGCATAATTGGGGAAAGCGGGCGCTTTCGGTTATCGCTGCGTGGCCGAACCGCCCCGACAGCCCGAACTGGCCTTCCCGGATCGTCGGTGGTAAGCTAGTAATGGGGCGATTATGAGGGTTCTGCCAGCCGCGCGACGTCCGCTCGGAGCGGCCCCGGCCGAGGCCTTCTCACATCGACACATACCGGCAGCCTGTGCCGCTTCGGAAAAATGTATAGCCGTTGGGTCAATATGGCGGTCGTCCTGCTTTGGCTAGCCACGATGGGCTGGTTGGTCCACACCAAGGTGCTACCGCCTCTTTTGGTGGGTGAGCCGCCTAGCTACGAGACGATCTTCGACCCGGACGGAGCCGACCCACCGGTCGGCTGGCGCTTGGCGGTGAACGGGCGGGCCGTCGGTTGGGCCCTGACGACCACGACGTTGCAGCCCAATGGGCTCCGCGAAATTGGCAGCCACGTCCATTTCGACGAGGTGCCGCTGGAGGAGTTGACACCCGGTTGGTTCCGTTCGCTGCTGCGTCTGGTGGATGAACCGTCGCTCCGGCAGCCGATGGACGCCAAGAGCACCCTGTTCCTCGACCCGCTGGGTCGGCTCAGCCGGTTCGAATCGACCGTGGGCCTGGGCGCCGCGAACGAGTTGATCTCGTTGCGCGGCGAGATCGTCGGCACGCAGATTCTGCTGTCGGTTCGCGCCGGCGAGTTCGTGTATCGCTCGGAAGGCTATCTTCCGGCGAAGGCCCTGATGAACGACGCGTTCCAGCCGCAATCGCATTTGCCGGGACTGCGCCAGGGGCAGATATGGACGGTGCCCATGGTCAGCCCGCTTCGGCCGCCGAACAGTCCGCTCGAAATCCTGCAGGCCGAGGTTGAAGGGTACGACATGATTCCGTGGGAGGATCGGATGGAGCGGGTATGGCTTGTCGTGTACAAGGACGATCCGGGCGCAGCGCTGGGCGGACGGCAGGAGCCTCGCGGCCGGCTTTGGGTACGACGCGACGGCACGGTGCTGAAGCAGGAGGTGACCCTGTTCGGCTCGACGCTTACCTTCTCCCGCTTGCCCGAAGCCGAGGTTTCCGAATTGCAAGCCGCCGCAGAGGCACTGGATTCGTCGTCGTCGCTGCCGCCGCTCCACGAGGAGCAATGGCCGCTCGACTGGTCGGCCCTTCCCTTCACCCCGGAGCCGCCCTCTGCGCCCGCTTCGCCATGATCCACTTCGCCGATGTTGCTCGCAGTTACGGCGGCAAGGTCGCCGTGGACGACCTGACGCTCGAGGTACGCGCGGGCGAGTTGTTCGCCTTGTTGGGGCCCAACGGGGCCGGGAAGACGACGACGCTGAAGATGCTGGTCGGACTGCTGCGGCCCGACTGCGGCGAACTGCGAGTCGGGAAGCACGACGTGGTGCGCGAGCCGCGCCTGGCCGCCCGCGCAATCGGGTACGTGCCCGACGAACCGTTTCTTTACGATAAGCTTTCCGGGCGAGAGTTCCTGGAGTTTTCGGCCGAGATGCGCGGGCTGGACCGAAGCGTCACGCGACGGCGCATCGACCGCGAAACGGAACGCTTCCGTCTGGGAGCGTTCCTGGACGACCTGACCGAAACGTACTCGCATGGCATGAAGCAGCGCGTCGTGTTCGCTTCCGCCGTGCTGCATGACCCTCAAGTGCTCGTGATCGACGAGCCGATGGTGGGCCTCGACCCGCGCAGCGTGCGCATCGTCAAGGACCTGTTGCGCGAGGTGGTCGCCGCCGGGCGCACCGTGTTCATGTCGACCCACACGTTGAGCGTGGCCGAGGAGATTTCCGACAGGCTGGGCATTTTCCATCAGGGCCGTTTGCACTTTTTGGGCACGGTAAACGAATTGCGGCGGGCCCGCTGCGCGCACGATGCGTCGCTGGAAGTCCTGTTCCTGGAACTTACGGAGGAGGAGGTCGGTCAGGCGTGAATCCCGAGAGCGACTCCCGCACGCTGCCCGCCGAGCGGATTCGCCGCTTTGCGGCGGGCCGTTTCTGGGCCCCGGCGCCGGGCGACTTCCTCCCGCCGGAAGAGGAGGCGCGCGTCTTGTGGCGGCTTCGCTCGCGCATCGGCGCCACACTGCTTCGGCAGGCGCTGATCGATTCCCGCTTTCGGCTGAGCCTGATCGTTGTGCTCAGCGCCATGCTGTGGGGCGCTCTGTTTTGGCTGGCGCTGGACGGCTTTCTGTTCATCCGACACGGCATCGGACACGCGCCCACGCACGACCAGACGATTCGCGCCGTGTTCGGCATGTTTTTCGGCGCGCTGATGGTCATGCTGGTCTTTTCATCGGGCATTATCCTGTACGGATCGCTGTTCCAATCGCGCGAAACGGCTTTCTTGCTCACTCAGCCCGTGCGCACCGAGCGGGTGTTCCTCCACAAGTTCCAGGAGGCCGTCCTGCTGAGTTCCTGGGGCTTCCTCCTGCTGGGCAGTCCGATGCTCCTGGCCTACGGCATGGTGGCCGAGGCGCCGTGGTACTATTACCTGGTGCTCGCGCCGTTCGTGTTGGCGTTCATTTACGTGCCGGCGGCGCTGGGCGCGCTGGTGTGCCTTGCCATTGTGTACTGGGTGCCCGCGGCGCGCATGAAGGTGCTCCTGCTGGGCGCGGCGCTGCTCGTGGCCTTCGCGGTGTGGACCGGCTGGCGTGTGGTGGCCGGGCCGGAAAGCGACCTGCTGACCCCGGCCTGGTTCCAGGAGATGCTCGGCCGGCTGAGCTTCACTGAGGGGCGCCTGTTGCCAAGCTGGTGGCTCAGCTCAGGCTTGCTGGAAGCGACCCAGGGCGATTGGTCGCAAAGCGTGCTGTTCCTGGCGCTGATGGTGTCGAACGCGCTGATGGGCCGGCAGGTTGCCGTGGCCGTGGCGGGAAGGCTGTACCGGCCGGCTTACAGCGGGCTGTACGGTCAAGGGCGGCGCCGACGGCCGCGCAAGCCCGGCATGCCCCGCTTCGACGCCCTCGTGCTCGCCCTGCTGAGGCCCATGTCGCTGCCCATGCGCCTGCTGACGCTCAAGGATCTGCGCATCTTCCGCCGCGATCCGGTGCAATGGTCGCAGTTCCTCATCTTCTTTGGGCTGCTGGTGCTGTACTTCGTTAACATTCGGCGGCTCAGCTACGATATGTACTACGTCGGCTGGGTCAACATGGTGAGCTTCCTGAACCTGGCCGTGGTGGGGCTGCTCATGTCGACGTTCACCACGCGGTTCATCTATCCCATGCTCAGCTTCGAGGCCCGCCGCTTCTGGATCCTTGGCCTTATGCCCATCAGCCGCGATACCGTCCTGTGGAGCAAGTTCTTCTTTGCGGTGGGCGGGGCTACCGTTCCGTGTTGCGGGCTGGTGCTGCTGAGCGACATCATGCTGCGCGTCGCGCCGATGGTGATCCTCAGCCATCAGCTTACGTGCGCCATCCTTTGCGTGGGGCTTGCGGGCATCGCGGTCGGGCTGGGCGCCCGGCTGCCGAACCTCCGCGAGCAGTCGCCCTCGCGCATCGCCGCCGGCTTCGGCGGCACGCTCACGCTGGTCCTCAGCACCATGTACATCGTGGCCGTGGTGCTCCTGACCGCCGTGCCCATGCACTTCTACCTGGCCACGCACGGCAGCCGTGCCATGGAAGCGCTGCAGGGAAGCATCCGGCCCGACACCTGGTTGCTCTGGTGGCTGGGTGCCGGCACGCTCGGCAGTATCGCCTTGGGGGTGACGGCCACGGCCGTGCCGCTGGTCATCGGCATCCGCGCCTTCCGCCGGCTCGAATGCTGAATGTCACCACGCCACTTCCGGCCTGGCGCGGTCGGCGTCCATCGTCATCGGCAAACGCCATACGTGCGTGCCGTCGCGGTCGGTGAAGTACAGCCGGCTTTCCGATTGCTGCCTGGCGTGCCCATCGGCCCAGAAGGCGTAGAAGTCGGGATGGGCGTTCACCGGCCGCCGCATGTAGGTGTGGTTGAACTCGCTGTCGCGGGTGAGCTGTTTCGCCTTCGTCCAGGTCCGGCCCTGGTCGGGGCTGGTCCACAGGGCCACCTCGCCGCCGGGGTTGTAGGGTTGCGGGCCGGTTTCCGTCGGCGCAATCAGTCGCCACGTGCCGTCCTTTTCGATGTACAGCGAGCCGAAGTCGTAGTTGTTGTCGGAACGGATGCTGCCCTGGATGTCCCACTCGCTGCCGGTCCAGCGGGCCGTTTGCCAAACGCGCGGGTCGTTCGCCGGCCCCGATTCCCATCCGCCGCTGGTCAGGTACAGGACGACCGGGCGGCCGTCGGCGTCGAACGTGATGTCCTTCATGTACACGTTGCGCCCCTTCGATTCGTATTCGGCCGCCAGCGCCGGATTGTCGGGATCGTTGAGCGGGATTTCGAGCGGCTCGCCCGCCGCGTTGCGCCACGTTTCACCGAAGTCGGGCGTTTCCATGTAGTAGAGATTCGTTCGCCAATTGAGTCCCTTGCCCGGCGGGTGATAGTTGAACGCGCTGCCGAGCTTTTCCGTGCCGTGCGGCTCGCTGATCTGGTAGTGCCCCTGGCCGAACAGCGACAAGAGCTTCGGTTCGGTCCACTCGCATCCGTCCGGGCTGGTCTGGAGGTAATTGGCCCGGCCGCCCAGGTAGATGGTTTGTGGAAAGATGAACCCTTTGCCCGGAACGTGGTACGGCTGCGTGTACGAGAAGTTCGTGGTGACGATGCGTTCGAACTCGTCGATGTCGTAAGGCCGCTTGCTGCGGGAGACGTAGGAGGGCCGGCCGGTGCCGTGCGAGCTGGAAAATATGAAGATATACCCTTCGGCGTCGATGGCGATGACCGGGTTGTCGTGTGCGTCGGTCGTGCGTTTGTCGACCAGCAGGGTGGGCCGCGGCACGGTGCCGGTGGCGTGGTCGTAGAACGACACCATGTGCAGCAGCGTGCTGTTGTCCTTGTCGGTGCCGCCGTAGCAGAAGAACGTCTTGTCGACCTCCGGACGGTAGATGGCGAACGGGCGGTGCTTGCCGCAGTAGGTGCCGAGCCCGCCGCTGTACTTGAACACGTACTCGCCGCCCTGCCGCTGGTTGTAGTACCAGATGCCGCGGTACCCGTCGTACTTGCGGTTTTCGAGCGGGGCGATGTCGGTGTAGGTGCGCTGCCAGGGCGGGAGTTGCCGTTGCTCGGCCTGCACTTCGATATCCGGGTTGGCCAGGTAGCGGGCTGCCACCTTGGTGCCGCCCGCGCCGGACCATGTTTCGTCGTCGAGCTCGTCGGCGGTCCACTGGGCCACCAGCCCGTCGGGCACGTCGCGCCGGGCGGCCGCCGCGGCGGCTTCTTCAGCCGAGAGGGCCCGGCTCCAAATGCGCACGTCGTCGAGCGCGCCGTCAAGCACGCGGAAGCCCGGGGCCGCCGCGCCCAGCAAGAGCGGCGCGGCCGAACGGGGCATGCGCCCGGCGGCCTCCTGCTCGGCGGCCGGCTTGCCGTCGACGTACAATCGGATCGTCTCGCCGTCGTACGTGCCCAAGTAGTGGACCCACGTGTCGGGCTTGGGCGCGGCCACGTTGGCGTGCGTGTATTGCGACGGCTTGTACTCGACCAGCATGCGAATGCGGCCTTCGTACAGGTAGAGCGTGAACAGCCCTCCCGGCTCGCCCCGATTGACCAACGTCTGCGATCGGTCCGTCTGCTTGAACTTCGCCCACGCTGCTACGGTGAACGCGTCGAAATCGAACGCTTTCGGGTCGGCCGCCTGCGCGTAGCTCGTCTTCCCGTTGAACGGCACGCCCTCGGGCGGCGCTGCGGGAGCCGCAACCGTGGTCCAAGCCAGCGACACCGTTAGCAACACGGCGAGTTTCATGAGCGAGTCTCCTCAAGTTGTAGGAAAGGGCGAAGCCCAGGATGGTTGTACCGTCTGCGCTGTACGCAGGCACATATCGTGTTTCACCGCCGCCGTCGAACGGCCAGCAGGCCGGCCACGGCAAACGCCAGCAACACCAGCGACGAGGGTTCCGGAATGGCCATCAGCCGAATGGCGTTGATTCCACCGAAGGCGTCGTCGGAGCCGCCCGTCACGAGAACGTCGATGTTGAGTTCGCCGCTGCTGTCGGGGAACACCTTGCTCCACACCAGCAGATTGCCGTCGAGGAAGCCGTCGCGGTAACTGTCGTAGTTTTCGCCGTCCGGGAAGCTGTCGGCAAACAGGCCGTCCACGGCAATGTCCTGCAACCGATCGCGATTGGGGTCGTTGACCGACGAGAGAATCTCGAGTCGGTACGGCGTGTCGGAGTCGAGGCCCGACAGGACGACGCCGCCTTCCGTGCCGCCGTTGCGAAGCAACAAGTAGTCCTCGGCCGCGGCCGCGAGTTCCGGATGCGTGGCGGCAAATGCCCCGTCGTTGCCCTCGGCGCCGCTGGTCTCCCACGTACTGGACAAACCGATCGAAATGCCGCTGGGCACGCCGTTGGCCGCCAGCAGCGGCAAGGGGCTGCTTAGCGTGGCATCGCCGGGCTCGTCGATGGTGTTCCAGAGGGCGCCGGGGATGGGGCTTGTGTCGGCGTTGTTGAAGTCGATCAGCACCACCGACGACGGCTTCAAGAGCGGGCTGGTCAGGTCGGCCGCCGTGCTGTTCAGGTAGATATCGTCGACGTAGGCCGTAGCCCCACCATGGTCGTTGTTGGTGCGGATGTAGAAGTTCACCAGATCGTTCGCGCCGGAGCCGCTACGGAAGTTGAAGTCGGTGGCGCTGCCCGCCGCCAGTTGGTGTTGACCCTCGAACCCGGGCCCCTCGATGTACGCCTGCCAGGTGTCGCTTGGGTTGTCGAGCACTTGCCACACGTTGTACCAACTGTTGGGAACGAGGGTGCCGCTTGCGGCAATGTCCTGAAAGCTGCTGCCGTCGTAAGCCTGCAATTTGCTGCCGACGATGCGAAACGAACTGGCATGATCGCCCGCCGCCGAGGGCGTGGCCGCCGTGGTCAGGCCCACGGCGAAGTCCGGGCTTTCCGATTCCGGGACGAAGAAGCGGAAGAACAGCGTGCCCGTGTCGTCGTTTGCAACGGTCGCCGACTTGAAGATATCTTGGCTGCCGCCGCTCACGCGTAGCGCCCGGTTGCCGAACGCGCCGGGATCGTCCTCGACAATCCCGATCACGGGGGCGGTCCAGCCGTTCTGCCCGTCAATGCTCTGTCCGGCTGAGTAGCCGGTGAAATCGTCGATAAACGAGGAAGGTTTCGCCTGGGTGACGAATCCGAGGTCGTCGATGGCCACCCGGGTGGCACGCGGAGTGGTGGTGCCGGGCGCAAAGCTTTCCAGACGGATCGACTCGATCGATTGCCCGGCCGGGGCGGTGAAACCGAAGAAGGTGTCGTCGGTGTTGGTGAAGTTCCAGTCTGCAATCTTGGTCGAACGGCCGATCGTTGAGGTGACCGCCTGGGTGCTCGAATCGCTGAAGGTCGCTGTGGCGCGAACATCGAGCGGGTAGTGGCTGTGAGCGCGCGAGAGCGCGGTCAGGCCGACCTGGCTCACCTGGTGCCAGGTGGACGCAGTTCCCGTCTTGCCTTCCACCACGGGCCCAACGTCAAGCTGCCAACTCGACCCGTCGGAATTCGTCGTTGTGCCGTGCGTTTCGGAGGCACTACCGGAGATCGGCAGGAACGTTCCGGTACCCGAGACCGACTGCATGCTGACTCCGGTGTTGAAATCGACGTATCGAGCGCCGCCGCCGTACACGCCGCGGAATCCGTCGGGAGTGCCTAAGCTCCGGTCGAAACCGATCACACCGCCGAGCCCGGCGGCGTAGGCCGCGGCCACGTCGCCGGTGAACGCGGCGACGTCGTTCGGCGCGCCGGAAGCGCTCTTGTCGACCGCATTCGAAGCGACGCCATTCTCGTCGTACACGCCGGTGACATCGATTACCACCGGAGCGCCCGCAACCGTCGAGGCGAGGAACACGAAGGCGAGGCCGGCCGAAAGGCATGGGGCTCGAAAAGTCATCGGTCTACTCCTTCCAATGTGGATGGCAGGGCGAGCGTGGCGGAAATGGGAACGGGCCCTGTGAGGCCGATCGACTTCCATTTCGCGCCCGCCGAGAACAATAGGTGTACTCACGGAATCGACGCAATTACCCGCATTTTATCATGACGCAGCTCGAAAAGTCAATAATTTAGGGTGCGGTCGCGCGTAACCTGCGGCGGTCGGGTTGACAGAAAGCACGGCATACGGTTCGATGAACGATTGGGCGGTTGCCGGAGCGGCCGTTCCTGGGCCGGCCTGAAATCGGTTGCCGGCCGCCCGGAGAAAGGTGGAGGACCGAGGAATCGACCATGCGACGTATTTGGCTTGCAATTCGAGTGTTTTTCCTGGTGCTGTTCCGTCGCGAGACGGCCGAGACGGTCCGGCTGGCTCTGGAAGGCCGGGCTGCCCCACCCAGGCCGCCCGCCGAGCTGGCGGAACCAAAGGCGGCCAAGAAGCCGGCACCCCCAAAGGCTCCCCAACGGAGTGAGGCGCTGACGCTGTTGGCCACCCTGCAGCGCGAGGCCCGATTCCTCGATTTCGTCGAGGAGCCGCTCGACGACTACACCGACGCGCAAGTCGGGGCGGCGGCGCGCGATGTGCACCGAAACTGCCGCAGCGCGCTGCAAAGGCTGTTCGCGCCCAAGCCGCTGCTCGACGACGCCGAAGGGGCCGAAATCGAGGTACCGCCGGGCTTCGATCCCGGCCGCTTCCGGCTCGTCGGCCAGGTAACCGGCGATCCGCCGTTCCGCGGCCGCCTGGCGCATCCCGGCTGGGAAGCCGCCAGGTGCGACGTGCCAAGCTGGTCCGGCGGCGAGTCGGCCGCGCGGGTCATCGCCCCGGCCGAGGTCGAACTCTAAGGTGGAAAGACACATGGCCGCTCAATATATTATCGGCATCGACCTGGGCACCACGAACTGCGTGCTCGCCTACGCGCCGCTCGACGGCGATGCGCCCGAGGTGCGCCTGCTCGACATCCCGCAGCTTGTAGCCGCCGGCACGGTCGAGGCCCGCCCGTCGCTCCCGTCGTTCCTGTACCTGGCCACGCCGCACGAGGCGGCCGGCGGCGCGCTCGACCTGCCGTGGGCGGCGGACCAAACCTTCGCCGTGGGTGAGTACGCGCGCCGGCAGGGGGCCGAGGTGCCCGACCGTACCGTCGTCGCGGCCAAGTCGTGGCTATGCCACAGCCGGGTCGACCGGCACCAGCCGATCCTCCCCTGGGGAGCGCCGGCCGACGTGCCCAAGGTGTCGCCCGTCGAGGCAACGCAGCGCTACCTCGAACACCTGCTGGGCGCGTGGCGCGATGCTATGCCCGAGGCGCCCCTTGCCGAGCAGCGCGTTGTGCTGACCGTGCCCGCCTCGTTCGACGCCGCCGCGCGCGAACTGACGCGCGAGGCCGCGCTGGCCGCCGGACTGCCGGCCGACTTCGTATTGCTCGAAGAGCCGCAGGCGGCCGTGTACGCCTGGCTGGCCGCCCGGGGCGATCGCTGGCGGCGCGACCTCGGCGTCGGTGACTGCTTGCTCGTGTGCGACGTGGGCGGCGGCACCACCGACCTGACGCTGGTGGGCGTGGCCGAAGAAGGCGGCGAGCTGCAATTGCAGCGCATGGCCGTGGGCAACCACCTGCTCGTCGGCGGCGACAACATGGACCTCGCCCTGGCGCACTTCGTCGCCGGGCGATTCGCCGAGCAGGGAACCCAACTCGACCCCTGGCAGTCGGTCGCTCTGTGGCACTCCTGCCGCGCCGCGAAGGAGGCCCTGCTAACCCCAACCGACGGCGAGCGCGGCGCGACGCATCCGGTGTCGGTGCTCGGCCGCGGGCGACGGCTCATCGGCGGCACGGTCACCGTCGAGGTGGAGAGGCAAGCCGTTAGCGACCTGCTCCTCGAAGGCTTCTTCCCGCGCAGCCGGCTCGACGACTTGCCCACGCGGCAGCGCATCAGCGGGTTTCGGGAAATCGGCCTGCCGTTCGAGGCCGATACGGCCGTCACACGGCACCTGGCGGCCTTCTTGCGAGCCCACGCGGCCGAGGCCGATCAGGCGGCCGTGCGGCCTACCCACGTGCTGTTCAACGGCGGGGTGTTCAAGGCCGCGCCGTTCCGCGGGCGGCTGCTCGACGTGTTGGCCGAGTGGTTTGGCGGCGGCGAAGCCGCCCCGCGCCCGCTGGCCGGCGAGCACGACCTCGACTGCGCGGCCGCAAAAGGGGCCGCTTACTACGGCTGGGCCAAGCAGGCCGGCGGCGTGCGCATCCGCGGCGGCACGGGCCGTGCGTATTACGTGGGCATCGAGACGGCCGGGCTCGCCGTGCCGGGCGCCCCGCGGCCGCTTCGCGCATTGTGCGTGGTGCCCTTCGGCATGGAGGAAGGCACCGAGGCCGAAGTGCCCGGCGGCGAGATCGGGCTGGTCGTCGGCGAGCCGGCGCAGTTCCGTTTCTTCAGTTCGCCCACGCGCAAGGACGACCGCCCCGGCGATGTGCTGGCCCACTGGAGCCCCGACGAACTGGCCGAAACCGATCCGCTCGAAGCCACCCTGCCCGTCGACGAGGCCGTCGATGAGCCCTACGTGCCCGTCAAGTTCCGCTCCCGCATTACCGAACTGGGCATGTTCGAACTCTGGTGCGTCGGCACCCAAACCGACAAGCAATGGAAGCTCGAGTTCAGCGTGCGCGATGCGGAAGAACCACAACAACCGTAACAAACAGCAAGCACCCCCGGCAGGACTCGAACCTGCAACATTCGGCTTAGAAGGCCGATGCTCTATCCAATTGAGCTACAGGGGCTTGGGCGTTTAGCAGTTTCGCCTTGACGGGTTCATGCAGGCCGGGCGGGTCGCTGAACGGTGAATGCGGAGCCGCGGTTGCGGCGATCGGGCCCGGCCGCATGGTGGCTCTACCCAATCTAACGCCGCTTGCCGGGCATCGCAAGGGGGAAGAGCGGCACGGGTTAGCGATGGTCCGCCGCGTACCATTGCGGGTGATTGGGGTAGAATCCGCCGGTGGTTTCATCGTACTGCCAGCCGGCGCCACCGGGCACGGGGCCCTCGGGAACCTTGCCCGGCGTGGCGACGGCCGCCACGGCGTTGCTGCCGTTGAACGGGTTTTCGGGCAGCGCGCCGCGCAGGTACGGGCCGTGGGGCCGGTCGCCGGAGAAACGGCCGTCGAGGTTGGTCCTCTCGGTCATTCGGCGAACGAAATCGGCCACGGTAGGCATTCTGCCGGCGTGGTGCAGCGCGTACAAGTCAATCTGCGAGCGGATGGTGCGCAGGTTGAATTCCAGTACGCCCTGTTTGGCGTCCTCAGTCGAATCTTTCCATCCGGGAATGAGCGCCGCGGCGAAGACGGCCGCCACGACCACGACGATGAGCGCCTCGATGACGGCAAGGTGAACCCGGCGCCGCCCCCGGGACGCTCGGCGCAGGGCATCGCCCACGGCCCGCACGCCAAGGCCCGGCAACGCCGTAAGGCCGTCCCAAAGCTTCGGGGCATCGGTCGATTGACGGTTACAGTTCGACAAAGCGCGATCCAATCCGAAAGCAGTGCTCTGCGACGCGCGTGCAGTGGACGATTTCAATCACACGTGCCGTTCCGCTGGGCAAAATGATGCGCAAGCGCTCCTTTGGGTAGAGCGGCTCGCCGTGGAGCAGCCCGACGCCGCCTCGGCTCATGTCGACCAGGTAGACGCCCACCCAGGCCTGGTCGCGCGGCAGGCTCGGGAATGTTTGCCGGAGTTCCAACGCCACCAGGCGATTTTTGCTGTGGCAGCGAATGCGCGGCCAACGGCGTTGGCAGCCGGGCATGGAAGGGGCCAGGCCCATGGGCTCCGAGTACTCGCTCCAGTTGTCCGGCAGGCGGAACGACGAGGCGAGTTGGCGAAGCGCCTCGGGGGTCAGGACTGCGGCAGCATGTCCATCAGGCATTGGCTTATCTCCTTGTCAAGGCCGCGACCGGCCTCTCGGTCGAAGTGCTCGACGATCTCTGCGTGGAAATCGTGCTTCCGGCGGGTCTGGTCGCGCATCAGGGCGGCGTACACGTCGGCCACCGCGCACAGGCGCGCCCATGGGTGGATGTCGTCGCCCAACAAACGGCAAGGATAGCCGGAGCCGTCGCATCGTTCGTGGTGCTGATACACCATCATCAGTTGCCCCCAACCGACCTCCGGCCGCAGGCAAAGGTTCTCGAAACCGAGGGTCGGGTGCCGGCGAACCGAGCACTGCTGCTCCTGGCCCGGCCGAACGCCACGGTGGAACATGGCCGTCGGCAGGAAGAGCTTTCCGAGGTCGTGCAGCAAGGCACCTTGCACCATTCCCGGCCATTCCGATTCTTCAGCGATTCCGCATCTTTGCGCCAACAGCGCGCCCATGGTGCCGACGTTCAGCAGATGCGTGAACATGGACCGCTCGTGCGACATCACGGCGAACACGTCGCTCCGCAAATCGTGGCACTCTCGAAGCAACGCGACCAGGTCCTGACCGAACTCATCGCTCAGCAGGACCAGTCGGTCGACGTCTCGGTCGGCCAGCGCCGGGCTGAACAGGGGGCGCGTGGCGTCACGCAGGAGGCAGAAGCGTTCCGAGACGGCAATGGTTGCATCGGGGAGGATGTGGGCGCGCACGTGTTCGCGGTAGGCGGGCGCCTCGTCTGAAGGAAAGTAAAGCGTATGTACGCCCTGCTCCCGAAGTTGATCGAGGCTTGCCGACGTCAGCGCTACGCGCTTTCCGCAGTAGAGCACTGCCGAACGATCGCCTGACGGCCGAAGGTATAAATCGAACCCGTGCTCCCGGTGGGCCTGCAACGCGCGGACCGCAACAGGAAGCAGTTTTCGGGAAACCGTCACGGTGGGCGGTTGGAGGGTGGCACAACTGGACATGGCATTCACATGGTCGAAGAAATTGGGTTTGCCCCGGATACCAAAGCACGCCCTCAATGCGCGTTGTCTTTCCCGCTTGGAAGGGATATCTCCTCCGCATGGTTGTTGCCGGGCAGTCCGATCCATTCGCCGGTGTCGGGATCCAACTGGAGCCGGCGCAGGAACTGACAGCCGACCCGGAATACCGGTTCGACGTGCGCAACCCGGGCAAGCAGATAGGTGCGGTTGGGCGGTTGTCCCAAGCCGACGATGAACGTGTCGGAATCCGGCGGAGCCTTCAGAAACACGGCGGCGCCGCCGGTCGAGAGGTCTTCGCACAGGACTTCCTGGAACTGATCAGCGGCCGGAGGGCCGTCGCCGTCGGCAAGTCCGGCTACCTGGATATGATGCAAGTACGGATGCCGTACACTCGATCGCTTCTCCGCAGCCGAAGGCGGAGCGTCGTCGACCTCCGATTCCGATTCCGTGGGCGCCAATCCGAAGGCGCCGCCCGCGGAACTGGGCTCCGCTGGGTCGCCCGAGGAAGGCGGGTGGAATCCGCCGCCTTCTTCGGCGGGCGCAGGGCCGCAAGCCGGTTCGGCCGCCGCATCCCCTGAAGAGCCCATGAGCGACTCCAACTTGGCGGCGAAGGCGTCGTCGGTTGTTGAGGCGTTTCCAGCGGTCATCGTTTCCGGCCGGCTTCCAAGAGCAGGGGGGGGAAGTAATGGTCCACGCGTCGGCGGCCCGGGTTTTCTTTCTTGTCATGCGCGAACAGAGCGGTCCCATCTTTGCGGCGGCAGCGGCTGGCGGGTTGGGCAAGTCGCCTTTTGTGCCGCGATAATCGGGACGGTCCCCGGCGAACGGTTACCATCGCAGGAAGTAGGTACCCCGGACATAGTGCCTCTCCCCAGAAAGAATAGTGCGCCGTTCCGCGAGGGGAAGAAAATCCGTGGGTCTTTCGGCGAGCGATCGATAACGCACTCATCATTACCGAAGAGGGCGGCGATTTCTCGAAATCTTTTCGGAGCGCGCGGTGAAATTTGACAAGGCTTAGTTGCACTATATAGTTGACTAGAACAGGGGCAACTCTGGGGGGGGTTACACATAGGGGGTCCTTCCTCAGAGCACGAATTTTGAGGCGAATCGTGACAAGAACTCGTTGAACGGCCCGCGCCGAAGAAGCATCCGGCGGGTTCGTTTCGGCAGTTTCGGGTTCGCTGGACTCCGGCGGACCGACACCTAACCCAACCACCGCTGCCATGGCCCCATCTGCCCTCGCCGCCGAGCGTCCGACGCTGGACGCCACTGCCCGAAAGATGCACTTCGTTTCCTCCCTGCCGCATGTGGCGTTGCGGGTGATGGAAGTGGCCCAGGACCCGAAATCGGGCGCCCAGGAACTTAAGGAGGCGATGGAAACCGACCCGTCGTTGTGTGCCCGGGTGCTCAAATGCGTCAATTCCTCCGCGTACGCGCTGCGCAGTCCGATCACCAGCCTTCAGCACGCCATCGCGTATTTGGGAAGCAAGCAAATCCGCAACCTGGCGATGAGCGCCGCGGTGAGCGAGCTGTTCAAGAAGCCATGCGCCATTGGGGCCTACGAGCGGTCCGGGTTGTGGAAGCACCTGGTGGCCGTGGGCATTTGTGCCCGGATGGTCGCCATGCGGTGCCGCATGAGCAACTTCGAAGACATGTTCTTGGCCGGGCTGCTTCACGACATCGGCATCGTACTGGAGGACCAGTATGTTCATCCGCCGTTTTGCGACGTGATGAACTCGTTGCGCACGGATGCCGCCTTGAGCGTCGTGGAGCGGGAAACCATCGGTTTCGACCACACCGCGCTGGCCGAGCGGATGGCGCGCGACTGGAAGTTCCCCGAACCGATGGCCGCCGCCGCTCGGTACCACCACGGTTCCAGCCGGTACAAGGGCGAGCACGTCGACGTGGTCCGATGTGTGGAGGCGGCGAACATCATCTGTTCGCTCAAGGGAATCACCTCGGTGGGGATCAACCTCGTTGCATTCTCGGCGGAAACGTTCGCGGCCCTGTCGCTCGGCAAGGACGATATCGTCGTGCTGGCCAAAGACCTCGACCGGGAAATCGAGGCCAATCAGAGCATTTTCCAGGTTTGAGGAATCTCGGATGCCATCGTTCGCAGAGAGTCTCGATTTGCTCTACACCGTGGAAGCCGCGCCGGCCGACGCTACGGGCGGGCTCCGACAGATCGCAGCGCTCTTCGAGCCCGTGCAGCCTGTCGTGCTGTTCCTGGCCGATGCCGAAGGCCGCATTTCGGCTGTATACGGCGCGAGCGAAACACCCGACGGTGAGAGCCTGCGGGCGGCCGTGGGCCGGCTTGTGGCGAGCTTTGCCGAGCAAGACGGGCCGGTGGCCTGGGCGCGCGGCGCGGAGGCCGAGCCCCTTTTCGGGGTGCGGCTGCCCGCCGGCGGGCTGCTGGGCGGCCTGTTTCCGCCGGGCAGCGAGGCATTGCTTCCCGCCGCAGCGCCGCATGCCGTACTGCAAACATGCGGGCAACTGGCCGCCGCGGCCGTGGCGGGCGAGGCGGAGCTTCGGCAACTTGGGGTGGCGTTGCGGCAGTTGGTGGCCGAGCAGGACACGCTGAAATCCGCCCATGCCAAGGCCGTAGCCGAGGCGGTGGCCGAGCAGGAACAGCGAATCCGCGAGGAGCAGCAGCGTACCGCCATGCAGGAGGTGTGCCAGGCCACTGAGGCCGCCAATCGGGCCAAGAGCGAGTTCCTCGCCAACATGAGCCACGAAATCCGCACGCCCTTGAATGCCATCCTCGGGTTTACCGAGCTTCTTCTGAAGGGGGCCGACGGCGGCAACGAAGCCGATCGCGCCGACTTCCTCGAAACCATCCACAACAGCGGTTTGCACCTGATGGAACTGATCAACGACATCCTCGACCTGTCGAAAATCGAGGCGGGCCGCATGGACATCGAGCACATTGCCTGTGAGCCGCTCGGAGTTGTTCAGACCGTCCTTGCCCTGCTTCGAAGCCGCGCCGAGGAGCAGAAGGTGCAACTGACCTGGCAGTCGCAAGACGGTGTGCCCGCGACGATCGCCACCGACCCGGTCCGCCTGAAACAATTGCTGATGAACCTCCTTTCGAACGCCGTGAAGTTCACGCCCGGCGGAACGGTGCACGTGGTGCTCCGGCCGGCCGGACCGTCGAAGCTGGCGTTCGACGTGATCGATTCCGGCGTGGGCATTCCGCCCGACAAACTCGACGCCATCTTCGACGCCTTCGTGCAGGCGGACAATTCGGTGACGCGCCAGTACGGCGGCACCGGGCTGGGGCTGCCCATCAGCCGCCGGATTGCCCGCGCTTTGGGCGGCGACCTGGTGGTTCATAGCGAGTTAGGCAAGGGAAGCACCTTCACCGCCACGATCGAAGCCGTGCCGTGCCGTGGAGCGGCCGAGTCGACGAGTCCAACCGCGCAAGCCCAGGTGCCGTCCGACGACCCTGCCGGCGATGCAAACGTGCTCCAGGGCAAGAGGATGCTCGTGGTCGACGACGGGCCGTCGAACCGGAAGTTGATCCGCCTCGTGCTGCGTCGGGCGGGCGTCGAGGTCGAAATGGCCGAGGACGGTCAACAGGCGGTCGATTTGGCCGCCGCGCAATCGTTCGACCTGATCCTCATGGACATGCAAATGCCCGTGATGGACGGCTACACGGCCACGCGCGAACTGCGGCGCCGCGGGCTGACGATTCCAATCCTTGCCCTGACGGCGCACGCGATGCGCGAGGATCAGGCGAAGTGCTTGGAAGCCGGCTGCTCCGGATACCTTCCGAAGCCGGTGCAGCAGGATTTCCTGCTGGCGGAACTGGCCCGAACGCTCGAGCACGCCTCCGGCCGCACGGGCGACGGCGGCGAACGAACCACGACCGGGGGCGGCCCGCCCCTGGTGTCGACGCTCCCGCTGGACGATCCCGAATTCTGCGAGATTGTCGAGGAATTCGTGCTGAGCCTGCCGGAGCAGCTTCGCCGCCTGCGCGACGCGCATGCCGCGGGCGATTTCGAAGAACTGACGCGCCAGTCGCACCGCCTGAAGGGAGCCGGCGGCATGGCCGGCTTCGCCGACCTGATGACCGTCGCCAAGCAACTCGAGGACCTGGCTCGAAACCAGGAAGCCGAGGGCGCGGCGAAAACCTTGGAGACACTTGAAGCGCTGTGCTCGCGGGCAACGTATCCGCGCAGCGAAGCCCCGGCCTGAGCCTCGGCTGCGCCCACCGAAACCTTGCGGCCGAACACCCCCTGTTCCCGAAATGAGGAACGAACCATGGAACTCGAAAAGCAAGCCACCAACCCCGGCCCTTGGGCTGCCCCCGGTACCGAGGCGTTGCATACCATCTTCGGTACGCGCAAGCCGCCTTTGGAACCGGCCTTCCTGAGTTCGGCCGCCGAGTCGGTCACCGCGAACCCGCGCATCGTCATCATCGACGACGAGCCGATCAACATCCGGGTCGTCCGCCGCATGCTGATGCTGGTCGGGTACGAGCAGTTCTTCACTACGACGGAACCGGGGGCGGCCATGGAGTTGATCCGCTCCTCGCAGCCCGACGTCGTGCTCCTGGACATCATGATGCCCGGCATCAGCGGGCTCGACATCCTTCGCATGCTGCGCGAGGACGATGATTTCGTCGATCTGCCGGTGATCATTCTCACCGCGGCGACCGATCGGGAGACGAAGCTCGAGGCGTTGCGCCTGGGCGCAACCGAGTTCCTCACCAAACCGGTCGACTCGACCGAACTGGAAGCCCGGCTCCGCAACGTACTGAAGGTGAAGGCCCACCAGGACTGGATCAAGCGTTACGCCTGGGAACTGGAACTGGAAGTGGCCGTGCGCACCACCGAGCTGATCCACGCGCACGTGGAAGTGATCGGCTGCCTGGCGAAGGTGGGCGAATACCGCGATACCGATACGGGCAACCATGTGCTGCGGGTCGGCTGCTACGCGAGCATCATCGCGCAGCACCTTGGGCTCGACGACGAAACGGCGCAACGCATCCGACTGGCCGCTCCCTTGCACGACATCGGCAAAGTGGGCATTCCCGACGCCATCCTTCACAAACCGGGCCGGCTTGACGACATCGAAATGGACTTCATGCGAAAGCACTCGGGTTTCGGTGGACGGCTTTGCAGCAACACGCCGGACGACCCGGCTTCGTCGTTCATCTCGCATTCGCTGGCCGGGGTCGACATCATCGCCAAGGCCACCTCGCCGGTGCTGCAAATGGCCGCGAGCATCGCCTATACGCACCACGAGAAGTGGGACGGGACCGGATACCCGCGCGGCCTGAAGGGCGAGGAGATTCCCCTGGAGGGCCGCATTGCCGCCGTGGCCGACGTGTTCGACGCCCTGTGCAGCCGGCGGCCGTACAAGGAGGCGTTTCCGCCGGAGCAAGCCCTGGGCATCATTCGCGAAGGGCGCGGCACGCACTTCGATCCGGCGGTGGTCGACGCCTTCTTCCAGGGCCTTGAGGAAGTGCTCGCCGCCCGGCAGCAGTTTGCCGACGACGAGGCGGCCGAAGCCGCGTGGATCGACCCGCGGGAAAGACTGCACGCCGGGCTGCAAACGCCGCAGGAAGCGGCGGGGGAGCCCGCAGCAGGCGCCGATTGCGAAGTTCCGAGTACGGCCTTCCCGTCGGACTGCGCCGAACCTGCAACATCGTAGGCAGCCTGAACGTACGGATCGTACGCGTATCTCAGACCGGATAGTCCAGCCTCGCAGCAAAACCATGTCTCACCTTCTGCAAGACCCCCCGTCGGAAGCGGCAGCGAATCGCCCTTCGCCTCGCCCTGCAGCAAAAGCCGTCGACTTGGACGGCGGTGCGCTGAACCGCCAAATGGCGCTGCTGAACATCGTCCAGCGCACCAACGCCCAGCCTCCCATTGCCGTGCTCCTGGAAGACACGGCGAAGCTGGCGGCTTCCGGGGTTCGCGCCGAGGTCGCTTTATGGGGACAAACCGTTCCCGGGGATCAGTGCCGTCTGAACCTGGCTCGCCTCGAAGGCGCCGGCAAGGCTTCGCAAAGCACGACCGGCGCATTCGCCCTGTCGGATTCCACGCTTGGGGCCCATGCTTTGCGAATGGGGCAGGTTGTCACGGTGGAACAATTCGGCTCGAAGGACCCGATGCCCGAGCTGCTGTTGCGCCGCGAGAAAGTGGTGAGCGGCATCACGGTCCCGTTCCACGTAAACGGGAAGCCCGCGGGGCTGATTGGGGTGTACAGCGACCATCTGCGGCAGTGGAGCCAGGACGAGGTCGTCTTTGTCGAAACGGCCGCGCACTTGCTTGTCGCGTTTTCGGCGCGGCTCCTGGCCGAGGAGCAACTGGAGGCCGAGCGGCGCGCCCGAACCGACTTCATGGCCAGCGTCAACGCCATTGTTGTCACGCTCGATCCACAAGGACGCATCGTCGACCTGAACGAGCCCGGCCAACACCTGACCGGCTACTCCCTGGAGGAGATTCGCGGGACGCCGTTTTGCAGCAAGCTGGTGCCGCCCGGTGAGGTGGATCTGGTCGAAGGCATTCTGCGCGGATGCCAAGAAGGCACGTTCACGAACGAATACGCCGGCTGGATGATGCGCAAGGACGGCTCCCAGCTTCGCGTGGCGTGGACCCTGAAGGTGCTGCACAACGGCCAAATTCAGTCGATGGTGCTCGTGGGCATCGACCGTACCGACCAGTTCCTCGCCACGGCCAAACTGCGACGGATGACCACGGTCGCTCGCAACGCCATCGGGGCCTTATGCACAAGTCGGGAGGAGCAAGCCAAACGCCTCGCGGCGCCGCACAGCGACGGGCCGGACCCGACGTTCAGCAACGACCCGATCGCGAAACCGGACAGCCTTCTTGCCCGGCCCGCAAACCGACCCGCCGCGGAGAAGCGTCCGGGGCTTCCGAGCGAGATTCGAGCAGGAAACTCGAACTTGCCGTTTCCGGAGCGGCGGGCGAGCCCGCGACACCCCTATCCCTACCGGCAGTCCATCGCGCCGGTCGTGGACGGCCGAATGCCCGCGACGAACGAGTTCGTTCCGGTCGAATGCCGCGATATTTCCTCCATAGGGGTTGCCTTCTATTTCGACCGGGTTCCCGAGTTCAAGGAACTGGTACTGGCCCTGGGATACGCACCCCGGGTAACCAAAGTGGTTTGCCGCGTGGTCCGTATCGCACGCATGGAGCACAACGGCCAAATACGCTACCTGGTCGGCTGCCGATTCATCGGCCGTTCCAAACACTGAGCGAGACCGGCCTACTCAAGCCGGACCGTCCAGCGGTTGTCGTCCTTGCCGAGCGCGGCCGCTCGCTCGACGGTGCGGTCGCCCACGGTAACGACGAGCCGGTAGTCGCCCAGGAAGCCGCGAACCGCGGCGGCGCCGTCCGTGCCGGTGGTGAGCGAGGCGCGGGTCCACCACGTGTCTTTGACGAGCTGCTTCAACTGGTCGTAAGCCGGCTTGGGAGTCATGTCGGCACGGAGGAAACCGGCCGGGGCGCGCTTCCACGCCCCGAAGTCGCTGAAGTCCCACCAGGTAATCGCTTCAACCGCCGGGTGGGAGAAGAGCATCGTGTAGAATCGCACTACTTCCCGCGCCTGGTAGGCCTCGCCCTCGGACGTCGACGGCCACGTGCCGTCGGCCGGCTGCTGCCACTGCCGCTGGCCGGAAAGGATAGTCACCTCGGTGAAGTGCAGCGGCACGCCGAACTTTGCGTACCGCTCGCAAACCTCCCAAATGCGCTGGTTCGACCAGGCGCCGCCGTGCATGTGGCTCTGAATGCCGATCACGTCGTACAGCGGCCGACCCTCGTCGTCGACCAGTTGCTCGACCACGCGCTCGTAGGCCGCATCGGTGCGGTAGTCGTTGATGAGGAGCAGCGCCTCGGGGTTCGCCTTGCGCGCGTGGCGGAAGCACGCGCGGGCGAACTCCATGCGGCCCATCTGCTGCCACGCGTTCGTGAGCTTCGGCGCGCGGCGTTGGAACTCGTCGCGCTCGAAATGGGCCGCCTCGTTCACCACGTCCCAACGGTCGATCTGCCCGCGGAACCGAGTCACGCAGTCGTCGATACGGGCCAACTGCAGACGGACGACTTCCTCCGGATCGTCGGGCAGCCAGCGCGGGTCGGCATGGTTCCACGCCAGCGGATGGCCCTTCGTGGCAACGTCGTGCGCGCGGCACCAGCGGGCGATTTGCTCGGTGCGGGCGTGCTCCGGCTCGCCCCGTCGCGGTTCGTAACTGGCCCAGTAGAACCCCAGCGTGGCGTAGTTGAGCAGCTCGGCGAACCGGTTGCGGTAGGCGGCCTCGGCCTCCTCGCTCTTGTGCCGGCCCCACGTATAGATGTTCGAGCCGAACAGAAAAGCGTGGCGCGTCTGCTCCAATTCGACGCGCGCCCCCGGCACGGGCTTGCCCGTCGCGTCGAGCACGGTGACGGTCGCTTCGGCTTTGCGATGTTTTTCGATCCGCGTCTCGGCCCCGTCCCAAAGCTCCTGTTCGGAAAGCTGGGCCGTGGCAGACGAAACGAACGGCAGGACGAGAAACCAAACAGCCAACATCCATCGAGTGTTCATGGCAGGTACCTCCAGGAAATACCCTACCCGACGGGTCGGACGGGATCAAGGGGGCGTTCA
>CAYPWB010000019.1:0-22651 GCA_964414315.1 uncultured Planctomycetaceae bacterium
GCGGCTGCCAGGACGCGCTGGGGGTCGATCGGGTTGCGAGTGAGGTCGATCATTGGCGGTATGTGCTACGACTGTCCGAGTCGTGAAGTCTACAGTAGCGCGACTCTCCGAGTCGCATTGTGACGATTCGGAGAATCGTCCTACAGTAGCACGACTGTCCGAGTCGTATCTTGACGTCGACGATTCGGAGAATCGTCCTGCACTGTCATTCTATCCGCCGCTGACCGGCGGGATAAGGGCCACTTCGGCCCCGGGAGTGACGGCCTGGGAAGGGGACGCGTACCGACCGTCGACGGCAACCGCCGACCGGGCAACCACGGCAGCCAGGGCTGGGCACTGCTCCGCGAGGGCGGCGCGCAACTGGTCCACTGTCGCCGGCGAGGGCAATTCGACCTCGACGGCCTCGCAACGGGCCGACTCGCGGGCTGCGGCAAACAACAAGACGCGAACGGTCACGTGATGGTCAACTCCTTGCACGGCGAGGTCAACAGTTTCTCGACCTCGGGCATCAGGCCGTAGGCCAAGGCGAGCACTTTGAGGGGGTGGACGGTGGGCTTGGTTGTGCCTTGTTCCATTTGCACCTTGCATGTGCTGCACTCGGTAGCGCCGGCCTGAATGGCCGGGTCGCGCAGTCGGGAAATCAGGCGCCACCCCGCCCGCAGACTCGTGCGGTAGTTGCGGTGCTGCAGGCCGAAGGTGCCGGCCATTCCGGAGCAGCCGTCTTCGAGGTGTTGCACTCGCAATCCGGGAATCAGCCGCAGCAGGTTCTCGCCCGGCGTGCCCACCCGGAGGGCGGCCAGATGGCACGGTGTGTGATAGCCGAGCGACGCATGCACGGGCTTGAAGTCGAGGCGCAGCCGGCCCTCGCGGTGCATGCGCCAGAGGAAGGTGCACACCTCGCTGCTGTTGGCGGCGACGAGGCGGGCGTCTTCGTCGTCGAACAACTGCGGATACTCCCGAGTCAAGCACAAGGCCGCGGCGGGCTCGGTGGCCACCACGTGGTAGCCCTGCCGCACCGCCTCGGCGAAAACGATCACGTTCCGGCGCGCCAGCCGGCGCGCCCGGTCGAGCGCTCCACACGCGATGGCCGGCATGCCGGCTTGCCGCTGCCCTGGCGGAACGTACACCGAAACGCCGTTGTGTGCCAGGACGGCAACGAGGGCTTCGGCCAACTGGGGGTCGTGGTAGTTCGCGTAGAGGTCGACAAAATAGGCCGCCTTGCTTTCCGTTCGCCGCGAGGGACGCGTCAGCCGCCGACGTGCAGCCCGCCGCAGGTACGGACGCGACACCACGCGAGGCAACTTCCGTCCCTGGGCAATGCCCAGCGTCTTCTCGCCGAGCCATCGCATCACCCGGTTCGAAAGCGCCCAGTTGGCCGCCGGACTCACCAACCCCGCCAGCGCGTCGATCGTATCGAGGCGGGTCATGATCCAGTCGGGCAGCGACAGCCCGTTTGCCGCAACGTAAGCCCCTTTGCTCTCCCGCACAAGCCGCGGGATATCTACGTGCGCCGGGCATTCCAAGCGACACATGTGGCAGTAGTAGCATAGATCGGCCACCTGCTTGAACTGGTCGTTGGTAAGCGTGGTCAACTCCAGTTGTCCGCTAAGCAGCCCGCAAATCAAGTTCGCCTTCGCGCGAGGCGAAGCCTCCTCGGAGGGGGCGATGCGGAACAACGGGCACATTCGAGCGTCGGGCGATTGCGTGCGGCACGTGCCGCACCGGTTGCAGTCGGCGGCCGGCGCGGCGACCTCCGACGGGTGCCAGTCAAGCTGCAATTCCACCAGGTCGCGCATTTGCGGCGCGCCGGCGTCGACACTTGTCCCGGTGTCCGGAAGAGACGGCCCGAGCGGCCGCCGCAAATGTCGCGTGAGCAGGTCGGGATCATCGCCGAGGATCCTGCCCGGGTTCAAGAGATTCCGCGGGTCGAAAACGTGCTTCAGTTCGCGGAAGACCTCGTACAAGGGGCCCGCCTGCCGTCGAATGTATGCCGTGCGCGCCAAGCCGATACCATGTTCTCCGCTAATGGTGCCGCCCGCCTGAAATACCTCCTCGTACATATCTTCGGCTAAACGACGCATGCGGATGATGTCGGACGCGTCGAACACGTCGAGGAACGGCTGCACGTGCAGTTGTCCCTGGGCCGCGTGGCTGAAGAGCGAGGCGGTCACCTGGTGCCGCTTCAGGACGTTCTGTACGCGGATCAGGAAGTCGGGCAGGATTTCGGGCGGAACGGCGATGTCTTCCACCACGGGGACGGGCCGAGCAGGACCGCGAACCTGAAACAGGGCCGGTTGAATCTTCGTGGCCAGCCGCCAGAACAGCTCGAAGTCTTGCGGGTCGAACGCCAGCCGGGCGTCGAACGCCAGCCGGTGCGTATCGCGCACGTCCTCCACGAGTTCCCGAAGCCGAGTTCGCGTATCGTTCGAATCGGCGCCTTCCTGTTCCACCAACAAAACCGCTTCGGTTTGATTCGGAATGAGCAGGTCGAACCGCACCTCGGTTTCCCGGGCGAGGCTCAAATGGCGCCGGTCCATCAGGTCGCAAGCGGTGGGATGATGCGGGAGGATTTTCTGCACCGCGCGGGCCGCCTTGTCGATGCTGTCGAACAGCAGCAGCGCCACCCCCGGGTGGCGCGGCAGCGGGGCGGTCTGAAGCGTTGCCTCGCTGATCAGCGCCAACGTGCCCTCCGAACCGCAAATCAGCCGCGCCAAGTCCAACGTGCCGTCTGCATGAACACCGGCCAGATTGTAGCCGCAGCGATGCATGGGAGCTTTGGGGCTGTGCTCGGTGATCCGTTCGGCATGCCGACGGAACAAATCGGCAAGATGACGGACCAAGCCTTGCTTACCCGATTCGTTCGCCGCCGCCCCCGGCTCGGGCATCGGCTCACGGCCGAACTCCATCACTTCGCCCTGCGCGGTCACCACCTGAACGCTCGACACGTTCTCGCTCGCGGTGCCATACCGGGGCCAACGGCTACCGGCTGCGTTGATCGCCAGGACGCTGCCGATCGTCGTCACCTGGCTGTTGCTCGGATCGGGGCCGAAGATCCGCCCTGCGCGGTGGAGCTGGGTATTCAGCCGTTCGAGCACGACCCCAGGCTGAACTCGCACGCGCTCGCCGTCGGCGTAGAGCACGCGGCGCAGGAACTTGGAGAAGTCGAGCACCAGCCCCGGCCCGAGCGATTCGCCGGCAACACCGCTTCCCGAGCCTCGGGCGTGGATGGGAATGCCCTTCTCGGAAGCATACTGGACGCTTGCGACGATGTCGGCCGTATTGCGTGGGCGGACGATGGCGAGTGGGCGAATTTCGAAGATGCTGCCGTCGCTGGTGTAGAGTTGCCGGTAGACGGGATCGCCAAGCACCTCGCCGCGCACCAGCCCGCGAAGGTCGTCCAGAATAATATCGCGTTGCGCCTCGAACTGCTCCATCAGGGACTCTACCGCCGGTCGCCGTACATAAGCGTCATGATTTCCGCGCGGCTCGATGCCCGGTTTCGGAAGCACCCTTTCATCGCCGAGGTCACGCATACGCTGCCCGGCCGCCGAATGCCGCGAATCGTCATGCACGTATGCACAGCCTCGATCACCACAGCCACGCCCTTGGCGTGAAGCTGCTCCTCCAAAAGGTCGGCCACCTGCTCCGTCATGCGTTCCTGGACCTGGGGCCGGCGTGCGACGCTTTCCACGACCCGGGCCAGCTTGCTCAGCCCGACGACCCGGTCGCCGGGCAGATAACCGATATGCGCCTTCCCCATGAACGGAAGCATGTGATGCTCGCACATGCTGTTGAAACTGATGTCGCGCACCAGCACGACTTCGTCGCATGTTTCCGTGAAAAACTTTCGCAGGTGAACCGTTGGGTCCTCGTGCAAACCGCCGAAGAGCTCCGTGTACATGCGGGCGACGCGTGCGGGAGTTTCGCGCAGCCCCTCGCGATCCGGGTTCTCTCCAATGGCCAGCAGGATCTCGCGCACCGCGCGCTCGATGCGAGGCTGATCGACCCGCCCATTACGGCTGGCGAGGGGTTCCTCCGGGGAATCCAACTCCCCCATTCGCGAACCCTGTGTTCTCCCGGGGGGGCCGATGTCTGTTGCCATAATGGTAGCTCCTGAGCAGTTGCCGATTGTCAATTCATGCTAGGCGATGCGCTGCGGTACGTCAAGATAAGCGAAGGGGGGTATTGGACGCGACGCCCGTTCTGAGGCACAATAGAGAGTTAGCCCGACGTCACGTTGAGAGTTGCCATGGCTTTTCAATTCATGTGTCCACGAGGTCACCTCCTGCAGGCCGAGCAGTCGCAGGCAGGACAGCAGTGCCAGTGTCCGGAGTGTGGTGTCCTCATGCTAATCCCCTCGCCTGTAGGGGAGGACTCCGCCGGCGATATGCCCGAGGTGGCTCCGGAGAGGGGTGCTGACGCGCCGACCGGTGAGGCCTTTCCCGCGTTTCAGGCAGCGCCGGATTTCTCAGCCGTCGGCGGTGTCGGCCCCCCTAAAGAGGCCCTTGACCCCTCTGAACTGCCAGCCCAAGGGCCGCGGACGCTGCATATTCCCTGCCCCAGCGGCCACGTGTTGGAAACCCCCGAGGATATGGTCGGCCAGGACGTTTTGTGTCCGTTTTGCAATGCGCAGTTTCGGCTCCGTTACGACGACAGCCTTGAGCATCGACGCGAGCGGGAACTGGAGGAAGAACGGCGGCAAGCGCGCACGGCCCGGGCGTGGTTGAACTGGTCCATTGTGACGGCCGCCATCGTCATCCTCGGAGTGATTCTCCTGTTCGCGGTCAGTGCATCGCGGTAACCCTATTGTCCCACCTGGAAGGTTTCAAGGAATGGGTATCCAACTGGTCACCGGCGGCGCCGGATTCATCGGATCGCACATTGTCGCGGCCCTGGTCGAGCGGGGCGACACGGTTCGGGTTCTCGACAACCTGAGCACCGGACACCGCGGCAATATGGCGACTTTCCACGATCGGATCCAGTTCTTCGAAGCCGATTTGGTCGACGCGGCGGCTGTTGCCGAAGCCGTTGAAGGCGTCGACTGCGTATTCCACCAGGCCGCGCTGGCCTCGGTGCCGCGCAGCGTCGATTTCCCCCTGGATACCAACGCTGCCTGCGTTACCGGGACGGTTGTCTTGCTGGACGCAGCCCGCACCGCGGGCGTTCGACGCATCGTTTACGCGGCCTCCAGCAGCGCGTACGGCGACCAGCCGACCTCAAGCAAGCGAGAAACCGACCTGCCGCTGCCTCTTTCGCCCTACGCGGCCGCCAAACTGGCTGCCGAGTATTACTGTCGAGCCTTCACCGCCACCTACGGCCTGGAAACCGTCGCTTTGCGCTATTTTAATGTGTTCGGGCCGCGCCAGGACCCGAAAAGCGAGTACGCCGCGGTGATCCCGCGTTTCATTACCGCGATCCTTTCGGGTGAGCAACCGGTCGTCTACGGCGACGGGCGGCAGTCGCGCGACTTCACGTTCGTGGCCAATGTGGTGCATGCCAATTTGTTGGCCGCCGAGGCGCCGAATGTGGCTGGCCGCGTCCTGAACGTGGCCAACGGCACCCAGTTCAGCCTGTTGGACCTGCTCGCCGCCATCAATGACCTGCTCGGCACGCGGGTCGAGCCGCGGCACGATCCGCCCCGGGTGGGCGACGTGCGAGAAAGCCTGGCTGATATCACCCTTGCCCGACAACTGCTCGGCTACGAGCAGCAAGTGGGCTTCGAGGAGGGCCTCCGGCGGTCGATCGACTACTATCGGTCGCTTGCCTAAGGAGCTATCCGGAGAGGTTCATATCCACGTTTCTTCTTCCTCCGGGGGAGGCGTCGGGTGAGGGGCCGTGCACCGTGGCTTTTGCATCAATTTTGGGTCTTCCGATTCTGGGTGCAAAGCTCGGCAAAGTAGCAGGCACGCTCCGTCGTGCCGTCCGCTTCAGCGGGCAGAACATAGCCGTTCGGCCGAATGGCTTGCGCATAGAGACGGAAGAGCGTCAATCTTTGCCCCCAATTCCGCAAGCCCTCACCTCCGGCCCCTCTTCCGGAGGGGGCTTTCGGATGGCCTCTAACATGATGGGCCGCCTCCAGCACAGCGGACATCCGCCGGATTGGGCCAAGTTGATTCCCGGCCGCAAGTCGCCCGCTGGACGGCACGCTGCCCGGCAGGGTATAATTCCACCGGTTTTCCACGATGGTCTCCCCGAAGATAAGGTATTTCCCCGATGAACAAACCAAATGAAATCACGGCACCCACTGGCATAACCCGGCGTCACTTGTTGCGCGGTGCTGCCGGCGCTGCGGCGCTGGCGGCCGGCATTCCTTCCGCTCGAGGCGAGGACAAAGCCCCCGCTGTCGAAAAGGGCCGCATCAAGCAGTCGATCGTCCAGTGGTGCTTCCAACCCCATTGGGATACGGTCGAAATGTGCCGCGTGGCCCGGCAGTTGGGAGTTACGTCGATCGAACTGGTGGGCGCCTCCGATTACCCGACGCTCAAGCGTTTCGGGCTCACCAACGCCATCGTCCAGATTGACATGGACCCCGACCCGCCCTTTGTCTATGGGTTCAATAACCCGGACAACCATGAACGCGTCCTGAAGGCCACTCGCAAGGCGATCGACGACGCTGCCGAGTTTGGGTACAAGCGGGTGATTTGCTTCACCGGCTACAAACAACTCGATCCGAAGGATCCCTCTTCGCCCGTCATCGACGACGCCGAAGGCATGGCGAACTGCGTGGCCGGCCTGAAGAAGATCATCGGCTACGCCGAGGAGAAGGGCATTACCATGTGCCTGGAGCAACTGAACACACGAGAAGACACGCACCCGATGAAGGGCCACCCGGGCTATCAAGGCGACGACATCGACTACTGTGCCGCCATCTGCCGAGCCGTCGGCTCGCCCAACATGAAGCTGCTGTTCGACCTTTACCACGTCCAGATTATGAACGGCGACCTGATCCGCCGCATCCACCAATACCGCGATTTGCTGGGCCACATTCACGTGGCGGGCAACCCCGGACGCAACGAGCCCGACGCCGACCAGGAAATTAACTTCCCTGCGTGTATGAACGCCCTGCTCGAAGTCGAGTACGACGGCTTCGTCGGCCAGGAGTTCATCCCGACGCGCGATCCCTTGCGGTCGCTGAAGGAAGCCGTCGCCCTGTGCGACGTTTGATTTTGCGAAATACCCTTCGGATTGTTCCGGCGAATCGGACCCGTTCCGTTTCCCCCATCCCGCACGAAACCGGCCCGTGAACGGTTGCTCGTCGACCGCCTTACGGCCGGCTGTGGAGTGGCGGCAGCCAGGTGCATAGGTAGTAGGCTCGCGGCGTTGTCAGTTCAAGGATCATCTCCAGTTCCAGGGGGCGTCCGCGCGCCTCGCCACCCATCAGGATGCCCGCCAGGCTTGGTTCGGGCTTGTACCGAACGACTTTCGTGTCGTCCGGATCGAGTCCGGCGACCTCGATCGCGCGATCGACGGCGCTTTCAATGAATCCGATTTGGTCGACCAGACCGTTTTCCACCGCCTGTCGTGCGGTGAAGATCTGGCCGGTGGCCAGTTTATCGAGTTGCTCGGGATCGTCGCGAAAGCCGGGCCGGCCCGAGAGGATGACATCCTTGAACTGCTCAAAGCCTTCGTCGACGATTTCCTGGAAAAGTTTGCGTTCCTCTTCGGTCATGGGCTTGGCCATGCTGCCCATGCCTTTCAACTCGCCGCTGGCGACCGCGTCGTACTCAATCCCCCATTTCTGAAGCAACTCGGAAAGGTCGTATCGCGGGATGATAACACCGATGGAGCCGGTGAAGGTGGACGGTTCCGCAAACATGCTGTCAGGCGTATCGCCGACGGCCATTGCCACGTAGTAGCCGCCGCTGGCCGCCACCCCGCCCATGCTGACCACAATGGGAAGATCGCGCTCGTCGGCGAGTTTGCGCAGGTGGTGGAGCAGGTAATCGCTCCCACTGATCGTGCCGCCGGGCGAGTTGATGCGCAGGACAATCGCTTTGACGTCCTCATCATCGCGAACGCGGTCGATCTGGCGTTTGACGAACCCTTCGGTTTCGTCCAGGATCACTCCTTCGAGGGTGACGACCGCTACCTTCCGGTCGGCCTGCCGCTCGTGGGAAAAGAACTCTTCGCGAACGCGGCGCTCGCCGGGTGTTCCGGCCAGGTTTGCCAGGGCGGCAACCCCCACGGCGCCGACCGCCAGGATGCCAAGCCCGGCAATCAGCAACAGGGCCAGGGCAATCCACATGCCTGCGCGGGACCGTCGCGGCGGCTGCCCGGGCTGAGCTGCCGGGGGCGGCACTTGCTGTGCCGGCTGGGCGGCGATGGGCTCGGCCGAGGACGACGGAGAATCGTTGGGTGAGGCGCTGTCAGGCGAATGGGGGTCCATGGGGATAGCTCCTAAATGGGGGTTTGGGTGGCTGTGTGGAGTGGTTCCGGGCTCCCGTGCAAGCGTCGTGGTCGTGTTTGCCCGGTCGAAGGGGGCCCCTCAATTGTAAGGCAGAACTCGTCGCATGGCTGCGCGGGCGACTTCTTTTCGCGGCGATTTCCATCTGCCGCCGGCCAACGCACCGCCAATATGGAATACCGGGCCAACGAAATCACATCGCCGGGAGCCGAGGTCCAACCCGACTCTCGCGGGAACAAGTGCCTTCTGCTAAAATCTCTTGCCGTGGCCACGGTTCGACGGCCCGGCATCACGGCAACTAGCACCGAGCATTGAATCGGCGGGCGACGGTTGCCTTGGGCCCCTTTTGCTGGGGAGGGAGGCAGGAATGGCGAAAAGCAATTCGGCGCATTCCCGTTGGGTGTCTTCCCGCCGCATGTTTCTGCAGGCGGCCGCCGGCGGGCTGGCCGGAGCGGCACTCCTTACGCCGCAACGGCTGGAGGCCGAGCCGAGCGAATCGGCCTCCGAGCAACCTCCGCCCGGCGGCGTCACGAAACTGTCGCCGCACTTGTTGGTATATCATGGGCCGGTGAACACGGGCATCGTGCGCGACGGCGAGCGAGCGCTGCTGATCGATTGCGGCGACGGTGCGGTCGCCGAGGCGATTGGGCCGCTCGGCATCCGGCGCGTCGAACGGCTTGTGTTCACGCACCATCATCGCGACCAGGCCTGCGGGGCGCATCGTTTCGCCACTATCGGGGCCAAGGTGGGCGTGCCTGCTGCCGAACAGGCTTGGTTTGACCGGCCCATGGATTACTGGAACAACGACGAGAAGTACCTTTGGAAGGTTTACGCCAGCTTCCGGCCTCACAACCTCATGCTGGTCGATCCGCTTGAGGTCGACACGGCCTATTCCGACGGGCAGACATTCGAGTTCGGTCCGGCGAAAGTGCACGTTTTGAGCACGCCCGGCCATACGGAAGGGTCGGTCAGTTACGTGGTCGATGTGGACGGGCGGCGCGTCGTGTTCACCGGCGACGCCATCTATGCCGAGGGCCAGGTGTGGGATGTATACAGCTTGCAACGAGGCTTCGAGAGCGGAGGCCGGCGCATCGGCGGCTATCACGGTTTCATGGGCGACCGCTGGCGTCTGGTCGAAAGTCTCGGGCGAATCGCCGACCAACGCCCCGAGGCGATTGTTCCTGCGCACGGCACACTGATGCATCGGCCTCGCAAGGCGATCGACTCGCTCGTTGCACGTTTCGAGCAGTGCTACGAAAACTATGTGTCCACAAGTGCGCTGCGGCACTACTTCCCAGCGATCTTCGCCGATTACGCAGACCGGCCGGGGCAAATGCCCATCCGTCCCGGTATGGATCCACCGGCATGCCTGCGCCATTTCGGCACCACCTGGATGCTCGTCTCCGAAAGCGGCGATGCGTTCGTCATGGACATCGGCTCCGCGGGCATCTTCCAGCAGCTCAAACGAATGCTGGCCGAGAACGAGATCAAGAGTATCGAAGCGTTGTGGGTCACCCATTACCACTTCGACCACACGGCCGGCATTCCCGATTTCCAGCAGGAGTTCGAGGTCCCCTGCATCGCCGACCGGCGGCTGGCTGAGGTGCTTGCCCACCCCACGGCGTGGCGATTGCCGTGCGTCGATCCGCGGCCTATCACCGTGCATCGGCCGACGGGCGACGGCGAATCGTGGCGGTGGCGGGAGTTCAAGCTTACCGCCTACTTTCTCCCGGGGCAAACGCTGTACCACGGCGGCCTGCTGGTCGAGTCGGGTGAATTGCGGATGTTTTTCGTGGGCGACTCCCACACGATGGCCGGAATCGACGACTACTGCGCGTACAACCGTAACTGGCTGGGCCGCGGGGCGGGCTTTCAGTATTGCAACGATCTGATCGAAAAGCTGAAGCCCACGCACATCTTCAATTGTCACGTAGACGACGCCTTCACGTTCACGCCTGAGGAACTCGCCTTCATGCGCGAGAGTCTTGACCGTCGCGAAGAGCTTTTCGGGCGGCTCGTTCCTTGGGAGCACGCGAATTTCGGACTCGACCCGAGTTGGGTACGAGCCTTCCCCTACACACAGCAGGCCTCACCGGGCGGCGAGGTTTCGGTCAAGCTGGTCGTCACCAACCACGCCGACGAAGCCCGACTCGTTCGCTGCCGGCCCGTGATGCCGCAGGCCCTCGGCGGGGTTGTGGGCGCGTGGCAAGAGGGCGAGGTCGCCGCGAAGACGGAGGGCGAACTGCCTTTGCGTTGGACCCTTCCGGCCGAATTGCCGCCCGGCCGTTATGTCCTGCCCATCGACGTCGTCTTCGCCGATTGGGTCCTGCCGCAGTGGGCCGAGGCGATTATCGACGTTTAGTGCGCGGGCGCAGTTTTCCGGTCGGCCGGCGGTGTGCACCCCGATGCCGGCCGTGTTGTTTTTGGGTGAAGAGTTCACGATCGTGCTTGTTAGTAGAGGGCGCCCCGGGTTGCAATTTTCCGAATCCGCGTTCTACAATAGCGGTTGTCGGCGTAGGTGAAGGGTGTAAGCGTTCAGGAGACTGTCCCCCCGCGCAGGCAGCGGGGAAAACCGTTAGCGCCGCCGACCCGTGAAAAGTTACGTGAAGGGTTCGCCTTTTGCGCCCGTTGAAGGGAACTGGCCCCTTCGGCCGGTTAGGCTCGTGCGCCAAGCCGGCTCCTGGACGGTTGCCCCTTTTCCGGGCACGAGAAACGGGAGGATCGAAATTATGTTCCCGACCGATTCCATCCGGCGGCGGCAGTTTGTCGCAGGGGCGTCGAGCATGATGACAGCCGGTATGTTGGGCGCGCCGGCACGCGCGGATGGGCCGGCCGACGACTCGAAGCTGGCAATCCACGACGGACCGAAGGCCGTGCAGCATCCGGTCAGCCGTGCGCCGCGTTGGGGCGAGCCGGAACGAGAGCGGCTGGAGGAGATGCTCGGCCAGGGCACCTTGTTCTACTGGGGCGGGCCGCAAACGAAGATCCTCGTCGAACGGTTTCGCCGGTTCTGCCCGCTCGAATACGTGCATACCTGTTCGTCCGGCACGGCGGCTATCCACATTGCCGTTGCCACGGCGGGCATCGGCCTGGGCGACGAAGTGATCACCTCGCCGATTACCGACATCGGCACCGTCATCGGCCTGTTGTACCAGGGCGCTGTGCCGGTGTTCGCCGACGTGAACGCAGGCAGCGCCACCCTCAACGTGGACGACGTTCGACGGCGAATCACACCGAAGACCAAGGCGATCATTCCCGTCCACCTGACCGGCAATCCGTGCGATATGGACGCCATCATGGCCGTGGCCCGGGAGCACGACCTGATCGTCATCGAAGACTGCTGCCAGGCGTGGGGCGCACGGTCGCGCGGGCGGCCCATCGGTACGGTGGGCGACTTCGCCTGCTTCTCGCTACAGAATTCGAAGCACGTCACCTGCGGCGACGGCGGGGTAGTGGCAAGCAACGATAAGAAGTACGGGCCCTGGCTGCAACCGTTCGGCGACAAGGGCGCGGGCCGCGGCGTGCGGCGCGAGGGCGGCGGGTTTCGGGCGTTCGCCACGAACTACCGCATGAGCGAGCCGCAGGCGGCGGTGGCCGCCGGCCAGTTGACCCGGCTCGAAGAAATCGCCGCCACACGCGCCCGGCTGGGTAACCTGCTGACCGAGCAACTCCGCGACATTCCGGGCATCCTCCCGCACGACGTGCACCGGGAGGACCGGGCCGTGTACTGGTTCTACATGTTCCGTATCGACCCCGACGCCTTCCGCATCAACCGCGACGACTTCGCCCGCACGCTGCGGGCCGAGGGCGCCCCGGCAGCGGGCGGGTACATCGGCGTGCCCCTGTACGGCGAGCCGGTGTTCCGCGAGCACGGATTTTTCGCCGGCCGCTGGCCGGTCAAGGAGTTCGGGCTGACCGAAATGGACTTCTCCGAGCACCGGTGCCCGGAGGCCGAAGCGATCCTGAAAACCTGCATCCGCATTACCATCCACGAGGGCATGACCGAGGAGTATATTGCCGACGTGGCGACGGCCATCCGCAAGGTGGCCGCCCACTTCGCAGTGTGACCGGCAAACAGCTCTCAACCTATTGCATAAAAGGAGCAGAAGGATGGATACCCCACGATTCACGCGTAGGCAGTTTGTGGCGGCAACTTCGCTGGGTTCCCTGGCCGCAATGGCCGGGCCCGCCGGGCCCACACCTGTTCGCGCCGCGCAAACCGGTGCCAAGTTGGCGGTTCAGGGCGGTACGCCGGTGCGCACCAAGGGTTTCCCCGGCTGGCCCGTCTGGGACCGGGAACACGACGAAGAGTTGGTCCTGTCGGTGCTGCGCAGCGGTGTCTGGTCGCGGTCGAGGGTCGTGGCCGACTTCGAGCGGAAGTGGGCGGACGCCCTCGGGGCGAGGCGATGCCTGGCGACCACCCACGGCACCACGGCGCTGATTACCGCGCTCGACGCGCTCGACATCGGCTTGGGCGACGAGGTGCTGGTCGGCCCGTACACATTTGTGGCTTCGGTTAGCGTCATCCTCCTGGCCGGGGCACTGCCGATCATGGTCGACACCGATCCGGAAACCTTCCTCGTCAACCCGGAGAAGATGGAGCAGAAGATCACGCCCAATACCCGGGCCATCCTGCCGGTCCACATTTACGGGCTGCCGGCCGACATGGACCGGATCAACGCCATCGCAAAGAAGCACAACCTGGTGGTGCTGGAGGACGCGTGCCAGGCGTGGCTGGCCGAGTACCGTGGAAAGAAGTGCGGTACTCTGGGCGATCTGGGCTGCTTCAGCTTCCAGAACTCGAAGCACCTCACCTGCGGCGAGGGAGGCGCCGTCATCGGCGACGACGATGCCTTGATGGACCGCGCTGTTTCCTACCACAACTTCGGGCGAGGCGGGAACCGTCTGGGCTCGAAGTGCCGCATGACCGAGTTCCAGGCGGCCATCCTGTTGGCCCAAATGCAGCGGCTGGAAGAGCAGACGCAGCGCCGCTGGGAGAACGGCGTGTACCTGACCTCGAAGCTGCAAGCCATTCCCGGCATTACACCGCACAGATTGAACGACGGCGTTACGCGAGCCGTGTACCACCTCTACCCATTCCGGTACAACCCGGAGGGGTTCGGCGGCGTGCCGCGTTCCCGCTTCCAAGCGGCGCTCCAGGCCGAGGGCATCCCGTGTTCGGGCGGCTACGGGCGGTTGAACAAGGACCCGTTCATCGAAAACACGCTCAACTCGCGCAACTTCCAGCGAATGTACTCGCAGGAGCAACTCGATCATTGCCGCGAGCAAATCGAATGCCCCGACAACGACCGCCTGTGCAGCGAAGCCGTCTGCTTCAGCCAGCGGCTCCTGCTAGGCGGCAAGGACGACATGGACGACATCGCCAACGCGATCACGAAGATTTACGAGAACCGCAGCCAGTTGGTATAGAGAATCGCGCATGACAAGGACCAGCAAGATTTCGCGGCGTCGGCTACTTGGCCGAGCGTTGGGAGCGGCGGCGGCCGTGTCGTTTTCCGGGTGCCCCAGCCGGGCGCCGTCCCCTCGATCCGCGCCGCCGCAACCGGAGCCCCCCAGCGAGGAAGAGCCGGCGCCGGGGCCCAACGAGCAGATCGGCGTCGGTGTCATCGGCTGCGGACGACGCAACGGGCAGTTGGCCATCGGCAAGGGCGGCCAGGGATACCTGCCGGCGCAGGCCCGCATCGTGGCGGTCGCCGATTTCAACATGGCCCGCGCCCGGCAGTGGGCCCGCAACTACCGCGCCAAGGCCTTTCAGGACTACCGCGAACTGCTGGACCGCAAAGACGTCGAGGTGGTCATTTACGCCACGCCGGAGCACTGGCACTACCTGCCTTGCATTCACGCCTGCCAGGCCGGCAAGCACATGTACGGCGAGCAGCCCTTGGGTCATACGATCCGCGAAGGGCGCAAGATGATCGAGGCGGTGCGCAAGTACGGTCGGGTATTCCAGACCGGCGAGCAGCAGCGCTCGCACCCTGCCTCGCGGAAGGCGGTGGAGTTGATCCGGAACGGGCGAATCGGCAAGGTGCAGTCGATCATCGGCTACAACTACCCCAGCCCGTACGAGTGCAATTTCCCGGCTCAGCCCATCCCGGAGGACCTCGACTGGGACGCCTGGTGCGGTCCGAACCAAGTGGTGCCCTACCATACCGACATGTACCTGCCCCGCGTCCCTTACGAGCGCGAGGAACCCTACTACCAGCCCTTTGCCGAAAGGTGCGCCGTGGGCCCGGGCTGGATGTCGTTCCGGCCGTACTCGGGCGGCGAGTTGCTCAATTGGGGCTGCCACGGGCTGAGCATGGTTCATTGGGCGCTCGACATGGACCACAGCGGCCCGGTCGAGGTCTGGGTGGAGCCCGAGGAGCCGATGCCCGAGGTGGTTTACGACCTGCCCGACACCCGCGATCGTGGCGACGCGCTCTGCTCACACCCGATCGTCCACTACCGCTACGCCAACGGCGTGGTGCTGTCGCTCACTTCCATCGACCCAAAGGTCGGCGGCGGGGCGACGTTCATCGGCGATAAAGGTCGAATTACCATCTTCCGCAATGGGTACGAATGCGATCCGGTGGGCCTGGACGAAGACCCGCTCCCAGACGACGCCCAGCGCGTTTACACGAGCGACGACCATATGGGGAACTTCTTTGCCTGCGTCGCTTCGGGCGAGGACCCGATCATGCCGGTTGAGGCGGGGCACAGCGTAGCCGCCCTATGCCACCTGGGCAACATCGCCCGCCGGCTGGGCCGGCGCCTCCAGTGGGACCCGGAAAGGGAAATCTTTCCCGCCGACGAGGAGGCGAACGAGTATCTCGACGTGCCGAAGCGAAAACCGTACGAACTACCGAGCGAGGTTTAGCGGGAGCACTTGCGGTGCCCGGCGCGCTGCAAGCCTGAACTCCAACCCAAGCCGATTCGCGTCTGTTGGAGTTCACGCTTTAGCGTGCCAATGGAATGCGTGCGATATCCGGCACACTGAAGTGTGAACTCCAACCTTCCGAGAACACGACCATGACGTGGCGATACTTGACAGCGTTCCTTCTGGCGGCCTCGATGTTCGGGCCGGCCTTCTGCCGGGCCGACGAAGCCTCCCCCGAACCTGCCGACGCCGCAGCGGCCGACCTGCCGATCGAGTACGTTCCCCTCGACGCGCCGGACGGTATGTCGCAGGCAGTGATTGTCGAGGGCCGCCCACTGGTCCATACCCGGCAGTTGCTGCCGCTGGACTCAGCGGGAAACCTGGTCGGCGAGGGCGCGGTCGACGCGCAGATCGAGCAGGTGCTCGACAACCTGGACGCCGTGCTCAAGGACGCGGGCTCGGGACTCGAAATGCTTGTTCGGCTTCATGTATACGCTCTGGCGCCGTCCACGACCGTCCGCGTTCGCGAACTGCTCGGCAAGCGGCTGCCGCCGGCGGTACGGCCGGCCATCACCTCGGTGCTGACGCCCCTGCCGCGCCGCGGCGCGGTCGTGGCGGTCGATGCAGTTGCGGCCGGCGCCAGAAGCCCTGACTACGTGTCGCTGCATCGTTCTGATGCCGTGGCGGGCAACGAGCACTACGCCGATGCGGCCGTGATGCCGGCAGGCGGCGTCGCCTATCTTTCGGGCATTCCGGAGGACGGCGGCCTGACTGAATCGGCTGTCGACCGGGCCATGGCGCAGTTAGTGGCGATGCTCGGGCAACTGGAACTCGGGCCGCAACACGTCGTGCAGGTGAAGGTGTTTCTGCGGCCGATCACCTCGGCAGAGGAGGTGCTGCGCGAACTGCGGAAATTCTTTCCGGAGCAACAGACCCCGCCGGTGGTATTCGTCGAGTGGCTGGCTTCGGTGCCGATCGAAATCGAGGTGATTGCCCACTTGCCGCCGTCGCGCGAACGACATGAAGCTGTCGAATATTTCACCCCGCCCGAAGTGCGACCCTCACCCGTTTTTAGCCGGGCGGCGCTGGTGCGGACGGATCGACGGATTTACATTTCAGGGCAGTACGCCCGAGAGCCCAGCCGGGGTGAGCCGCAGGCGCTGCACGTTTTCGACCAGTTGCAGGAAATCCTCGACAAGACCGGCAGCGACGTGCGCCACCTGGTCAAGGCCACCTATTATACTGCCGACCACGATGCCTCCCGCTGGGTCGACCGGACCCGGCCGAACGTATTCGACCCGCTACGGCCGCCGGCTGCTTCCAAGGCGATGGTGCACGCCGTCGGCATGGAAGGGCGCACCATGACCATCGACATGATCGCCGTGGAAAGCGGAAGGTGAGCAGGAGCAGCCGCCGGCGGGACCGCACGCTGTTGGAGTTCACGCTTCAGCGTGCGGCATTTCGCCCGTGCTCGATTCAGCACGCTAAAGCGTGAACTCCAACAGACGCACGCTAAAGCGTGAACTCCAACAGCATGGCTGTTCCTCAGTACAATTCACCCCAACCGATCTGTAAGGAGATGCCCATGTTCCACGCGCAAAGGCTTGCGTATTTCGCCGGTTTGGCAATGTTCTTGCCTACCGTCCTTTCGGCCGATACGGCAGCCCCGCCCGAAGACGCGGCGTCCGTGGGCTTGGCACGGATCGATATCACGCCCGAGTTTCCGGTGCGGCTGGCGGGCTATGCCGGCCGTATGGCCGAGGCCACCGAGGTGGCCGCGCGTCTGTGGGCGAAGGCCCTGGTCATCGGCGAAAACGAGGGCGACGGGCCGGCCGTGCTGATCCTCATCGAGAACTGCAGCGCCACGGCCGAACTGACGGCCGAAGTGGCGGCCCGGCTGAAAGACAAGGCGGGAATCCGGCCGGAGCGCTGCGTGGTCGCCTCGACGCACACGCACTCGGCCCCGCTGCTGCCGGAGTTCGCTCCCTGGCACTACACCGCGGCCATGCCGCCGGAGCACCTCGCGCGGATGGCGCGATATCGTCGCGAACTGATCGACAAGCTGGAAAGGGTCGCCCTCGAGGCCTTGGCCGCGCGCCGGCCCGGCCGTCTCGCGTGGAGCCGGGGAACGGTTGCCTTCGGCACCAACCGCCGCCGTTTGGAAGGGGGCCGGTGGGTCGGCTTCCTGCCCGGCAGCGTTTCGGAGTCGCCCGGCCCGGTCGATCACAGCCTGCCGGTGCTGCGCGTGACCGACCTGGAAGGGAACCTCGTGGGCGTGGTTGCCAACTATGCCTGCCACTGCACCACCACCAGCGGGTCGTTCAACGAAATCCACGGCGATTGGGCCGGCTATGGCCAGATGGCCGTCGAAGAGCGGCACCCCGGGGCCGTGGCCATGGTTGCCATCGGCTGCGGCGCCGACGTCGGCCCGTACCCCAACGGCACGCTCGAACACGCCCGGCAGTACGGCCGCCAGGTTGCCGATGAGGTCGACCGGCTTCTCGATGGCGATTGGAAGCCGTTGCCGCCGGCGTTGGCCGCGCGGCAGTCGATCATTCAGGTGCCGCTGGGCCGGCTGCCCACGCGCGAGGAACTCGAGCGCCGGGCTGAACGCGGGAGCCTCGGCGCGCGCGACTTCGCCCGCCACCTGCTTACCATCCTCGACCGCGACGGCGCCCTGCGGCCGTCGTTCGACTGCGCGGTGACCACGTGGACCTTCGGCGACGACCTGGCGATGGTCTTTCTGCCCGGCGAAGTGACGATCGACTACGCGCTCCGGCTGAAGCGCGAGTTGGACGGTTCGCGGCTTTGGGTCACCGCCTATGCGAACGGCATGCCTTGCTACATCAGCTCGAAGCGGCTGCTCGACGAAGGGGGCTACGAGGTCGATTCCTCGATGACCTCCTACGGCCGGCCCACCCGCCTGGCGCCCGAGGCCGAGGACACCGTTATCGGCGCCGTCCACACGCTGCTGCCGCCGGCGTTCGGCGGCAAGGCGGAGCGGTAACGAGACACCGACGTGTGCTCTCTTGGGGGACGGCCGCTTGCCTTCGGCAGGCCGATATGCGACAATTGTTGTCGTAATAGCCACGGGGGACTGTTCCCTTCGCATACCGCGGAAAGATAGTCCGCCCCGGCGACCTGTGAACGCTTACCGCCTTCACACTGCAGGGTGCTTGTTTGATGACTGCGTACGAAATTACCACAGTAGTCCACGATGCTCGGATCGACGTCGACCCCGCGCTGGAGGGCCAATTGGTCCGGGTGATCATCCTTGCGCCGGCACCCACGGTTCCAGAGGAGCAAGGGGGCGCATCAAGCGCAAGGCAATTCGGCTCAGTTGCGATACCCGGGAAGATTCGCTTCCTGACCAGGGATGAAGCCCATGCCCGCTGAGCGCCCAGTGCCGTTTGTGGACAGCAACTGCTGGCTGTACGTGTATCTCCCGGAGCAGGATCCCCCAAAACGGGCTCGCGTATTGGACCGGGTGGCCTCGTGTGAACGACCGACCGTATCGACGCAGGTCTTGACCGAGATCGGAGCCAACCTGTGTAAGAAGGCGAAAGCCAGCGAAGAACAACAGCAGGCCATCCTCGCCGAGTTGGCCAGCCACACCAGGATCATATCAATCACTGTGGCGACATTGTATCGCGCGTCCCACCTGCGGTCTTCCGGAACCTGGTCCTACTGGGATAGTCTGATCGTCGCTTCCGCATTGGAGTCGGAATGCGACGAATTGTGGAGCGAGGACTTCCAGGATGGCCGGATAGTTGAAGGCCGAATGCGCATCGTGAATCCTTTTCGTGACTGCAACAACATAACGCCCACCTGAGAATCGCCCCCATGCCCCCCATTATCTCTTGCCCTACCACCTCTCGCTCCATCCTCTCCTGCATCCTTTTGGCCTGTTGCCTTCCGGCCGGCGCCAAGGACATTTACGTGACAAGGACAGGCAATGACGACCACCCCGGCACGAAGGAGCAGCCGCTGGCCACGGTCGAGAAGGCGGTGGAGATGATGCGAGGGGCGGGGCCGGGAACCGTCTGGATTGGGCCCGGCGAGTACGAACTCGTCCGCGGCATCCGGCTCGACGCGCAGCATGGCGGAACGGCCGACGCGCCGCTGGTGATCCGGGGCACCGAGCCGCGCGCGGCGAGGCTTTCCGGCGCCCGCGTAGTGACCGGCTTCCGGCCCGCCACGGCCGAAGAGACCGAGCCGCTCGTCTCCGAGGACGCGAAGCGGCACGTGCTCGTGGCCGATCTGGCCGAGCAGGGGTTCCCGCCGCTGGCCGCCATGCCTTTGCAGCATCGGGCCCACGGGCTGGAGGAAGTCGTGTTCGACGACCTGCCGATGCAGTCGGCCCGCTGGCCCAACGAAGGCTTCGCCGTGTTCAACGAAGTGACCGACCCTGGCGCGTCGAAGCCCATCCATTGGGCGCAGCGCGAGGTGTACCGGCCCGGCGCGTTCCGCTTCCCCGGCGATCGGGCGAAGCTTTGGGACTTCGACCGCGGCGTGTGGCTGCACGGCTTCTGGTGCTACGACTGGTCCGACGAAGTGCTCAAGGCGGCCCGCTACGATCCCGATTCCGGCGAACTCCGCCTCGCGGCGAAGCACGCTTACGGCGTCGGTTCGCCCTGGCGCACCGACTCGGAGCACCGTTTCTACGCGCTGCACGTGTTCGAGGAACTCGACCAGCCGGGCGAATACTACCTCGACCGGAAGAAGAACCTGCTTTATTTCTGGCCGCCGGGCGATGTGGCCGAGCAACCCGTCCGGCTCACTCTATGCAAGGAGCCTCTCGTGCTGGCCGAGGGCGTCGCGCACCTGGTCCTTCGCGATCTAGTTATCGAGAACGGCCGGGACCGCGGCGTACGACTGGCGAACTGCCGCCATGCCCGGGTGGAGAACTGCCTGGTGCGCAATATGGGCGGAAGCGGCATCGACCTGAGCGGCGCCGACGTGGCGGCCGTCCGTTGCGAGGTGACCCAAACCGCCGCGCACGGCATAAGCGTCAGCGGCGGCGACCGCAAGACCCTCACCAACGGCGAGTGCGCCGTCCTCGAATGCCACATCCACCACGTGGGCCGCATGGCCTGGCAGTCGGGCCGCGGCATTATCGTGGGCGGTTGCGGCAACCGCGCGGCGAACAACCTGATCCATCATGCCCCGACCGGCGCCGTCTCGTACGGCGGCAACGAGCACCTGTTGGAACTGAACGAAATCCACAGCGTGTGCATCCATTACTCCGACGTCGGCGTGTTCTACACCGGTCGCGATTGGTGCAGCCAAGGGAACGTGGTACGGTGGAACTACATCCACAGCATCGCCAACAACGCCGGCCACGGGTCCTCGGCCATCTACTTCGACGATTGCGACAGCGGCGATACGGCCGTCGGCAATATCGTCTTCGGCGGGGTGGGCCGCGGCGTGCTGCTGGGCGGGGGACGCGACAACACGATCCGCGGCAATATCTTCATCGACCTGCCCGTCGGCATCCACGTCGATGCCCGGGGCCCGCGCGGCATCACGCTCGACAAGCCGGGCTCGTGGAACCTGCCGGCCAAGTGCGAGGCGGTCGAGTACCTTTCACCCCTTTGGCGCCGCCGCTACCCGCGACTGGCCCGAACGATGGAAAACGACCCGCTGCTGCCGCTGGGCAACGCCATGCACGGCAACATTCTTCTCGGTTGCGCGCGCCCGTTCGCCCTGGCGAAGGACGTGAAGGAGGAGTGGCTCGACCGCGAGGGCAACCTGGTGGCGAGCCTGGACGACTTCCCGGCAATCCCCGCGCCCGGGCCGGGCGTATCGCTCGACTTGTCGAAGCTGCCAGGGGTGTGGCAACAGGTAAAGGGCTTCGAGCCGATTCCCCTCGACCGCATCGGGCTGCCGAAGGGCGAGTAGCCTTTAGGGCCCGCGAATAAATAACTGGCCGATTTGGACGGGCTCCGGCTACGGCTGCGCGCCGTCAGGCTGCATCGACGTATAGGCAATATGTCTGCTTCGCCTTCCTTCGCAGCCTTGTCCTCGCCGCGCCTAAATCGGCCATTTATTCCTTCGCGAGCCCTTAGCCGTTGTCCCCTTCGCGTGCAGTGGAAGAAACAGCCCGCCGCCGAATGAGCCGGATCAGCGGAGCGTTTGCAGGAGGCCTTCCAGCATTTCGCGCACCTGGGCCAGCTCCTTCGACTTGAACCGGCGTTTTGTCTCGTTCAGCAGCAAGACGGCCTTGTGAGCCACGTGCCGATGGACCTTCCACACGGGGCATTGGAGCAACTCGCAAATGCGTGTCACCCGCTGCTCGGCCCGGTGGCCGCCTTCCATGGCTACCAGTTCGCTCAGGCACCCGGCAACGGCCTGCAGGGTCGAGAGCGGAATGCGATGTGTTTCTCCAACCGGTTCGGTATTCCGCGAGCGGTGGAGCCGCAGGTCGTCCAACTCGTCGGCACAGTGGCGGAGCCGCTCGCTAACGTAGAGCAACCTGCGATAGCGTTCCGTTCGGGCCAGGGCCCACTGGATCTTTTCCTGCAACGTTTCGTAGGAAACGTGCTTGGGCAAATAGGCCGCCACCGACAACTCGACCAATTGCAGGGCCGTTGCCAGGCAGGGCGATTCCGTCACAACAATTGCCGGCACGCCCGGGGCGAGTTGGTGCGCCCGTTCGACCAGTTCCAGGCTTCGGCGGCCGTCGAGTTCCAGGTCGGTGATCAGCAAATCGTACGCGTGCCCTTGCAACCGCCGAACACCATCCTTAAGTCCCGCCGCCACGTCGCAGTGGTAGCCGTCGCCTCGCAATCGGGCAGCCGTCGTCTCCGCGAAAGGCGACGCGCCGTCCACCAGCAGGATTGAGGCGAAGGTAACCATGACTCGGACACAGTGCTACGGTTCGAACAGGCCAACAAAAAAAGGCACGGTCGGAGCGGCCTCTCCGCCTGGGGAGAGTGCGCTTCGACCGTGCCTTCAAATGACAGGCCCAAGGCCTGACAGCTAAGGCCGCCCGCGCCGGAGCCGACCGCCGCTCTCAACCGCGGGGGCCGCTCTGCGGGGCATGGACGCTTATTGGGTGTACCGAAACATAGGTCACGATTCTGTGGGTGCCAAAAACGAAGCTCCCAGGCTCCGTCGCAGCACCCCGCGCCGGGTCGGGGGCTTGTGTCGCCGCTCAAGGGGTGGCTATTACCAAATCGATAACCCTTATGCAAGGCCGTCTTTATGGCATATAGAACTGTCTAAGCTGTCGTTGAATAGCCCAGCGGCGGGCCGCTCCCGGATGCAAAGCCCGGTCAAAGTAGCAGGCACGCTCCGTCGTGCCGTCCGGCGCCAAAGTAGCAGGCACGCTCCGCCGTGCCGTCCGCCTAATCGGCGGAAAACAGCCG
>CAYPWB010000019.1:22751-31772 GCA_964414315.1 uncultured Planctomycetaceae bacterium
CAAAGTAGCAGGCACGCTCCGCCGTGCCGTCCGCCTAATCGGCGGAAAACAGCCGGTTGGCCGAGTTTCTCGGCATCCCCCTATCCGCGGGATTCGCATTCGCGCAATAACGCTTCGAGGATTTCGCGCACCTGCGCCAGTTCCTTCGATTTGAACCGCCGTTTCGTCTCGTTCAGAAGCCCGACGGCCGTGCCGATCGCGGTCCGGTGGGCCGGCAAGAAGGGGCACTCCAGCAACTCGCACGTGCGGGCCAAGTGTTGCTTAGAGCCGGCGGCCGCTTCCAGGGCGACCAGTTCCGCCACGGTCGCCGCCAGCGCCCGGAGCGTACTGCCCGGAATTCGGACCTCACCGCCGGCCGCACCGTCGCCGGGCGCCCAACGGCGGTGCTTCACATCCTCGAGTTCTTCCGCAATCTGCTGGAGCCGTTCCTGTGCTTGCGCCACCGTGCGAAACGCTCTCGATTGCGTCAACGCCCGACGAACGTGTTCCCGCAAGTCGTCATACTGCAGCGGCTTGCGCAAGTAGGCGACCACCGGGAGGTGGATGGACGAAATAGCCGTTTCGGTCGACGGATATCCGGTGACCAAGATGACTGGCAGCCCGGGCCGCATCATTTGTGCCCGTTCCACGAACTCCAGATTCCTGTTGCCGTTCATCCGAATGTCTGCAATGAGCAGATCGTACCATTGCGAGGCGAGCAACTCGTCGGCGTCATGGGCGTCGACGGCCGTGTCGCACCGGTGTCCGTCGGCGCGGAGCAATTCGGCCGTCGATTCGAGAAAGGACCGTTCATCGTCGGCAAGCAAAATGGATGTCTTCGTGACCATGCAAAGCAGTTCCTCGAGGGTAAACCGTGGGGACAGAGAGGGGCAAGGCGCCCCTGGAAGGGCGGATTTCGGCAACGGATAAGCCGTCGGTCCAATTAGGTGTTCGCCCGCAACTGCACCTCGGTTTCACTGCTTTCGCGCGGGCAGGAGAATTTGGAAGGTTGCCCCCCGTTCGGCGGTCGGCGCCAGGCTCAACTCCCCTCCAACGGAGCAAACCAGTTGCTTCGACAGGTAAAGGCCCAGCCCGAGCCCTCCCGGCTTACCCCCACCTTTCGTCGTGTAGAACGGCTCGAAGAGCTCCGTGGCCGCGTGGGCAGGCACGCCGGGCCCGCAGTCGCGTACTGTGATGCGAGTTTGCCCATTGCGGCGGGCGGCGCTCAACTGAACGGCGCTTTCTTCAGGGGATGCCTCGACGGCGTTCACGAGCAGGTTGTAGAGGACCTGGCTGAGCAGGCCGCGCGGCAACTGCAGCATGAGGTCGTCCGGTTCGACGTCGGCTTCGATTCGAACCTTGTACTGGCGGCACATCGGCGCCAGCATGGTCGCCACGGTGTCGGCCGTGCGACGAACGGAAACGCTTTCCACCGGTTCCCGGTCCGTTCGGGCCAGGTCGTGCATTTGATGGACAATCCGACCGATCCGGGCCAGTTCGTCCTCGATCAGGCCGGCGAATTTCATGTGCGGGTGGTCCGGCGGAATCGCTTGCTTGACCAGGCGGAAGCAGTTGGTAATGCCGGCCAGCGGATTGTTGATCTCGTGCGCCACGTTGGCGGCCATGCGCCCGGCGGCAAGAGTCTTCTCGGTTTCCGCCCGGAGCCGCTCGGCATTCCTCATCGCCTCTTCCGCCTGTTTTCGGCAGGTTATGTCGAGGAAGGAACCCATCATGGCATGAAACCGTCCCCCGGCGTCCGCCACGGCCGTCGTTGCGAACTCGACCGGAAAGCGGCTGCCGTTCTTTCGTACGGCCGTGGCTTCGCCAACGGAACTACGTAACCGGCGGAGTTCATCAAGGACAAACGTTACCTGATCGCCATCGGCAAAAAACTCGAATACCGTACGTCCCAGGCACTCTTCGACCGAGGGGTATCCCCACATCTTCAGGAATGCGGCGTTTACGTAGGTCAATCGGCCGGTGAAGTCGCCAATCGCCACGCCGTTGACCGAAGCATCGATCGCCTGGTCCTTGACGTGAAGGAGTTCCTCGGCCTGCAATCGGGCAATGGCGGCCCCGATCTGACCGGCTACTCCCTCGAGGAACTCCCGCACCATCGTCGGCAAACTGTTCTGCACGCGCGACCCCGCGGCCAGGCAGCCTATTACGCCTCCTTTGTGGCGGATGGGAACAGCCGCCACCGCTCGAATCCCCTCGGCTTCCAGCGGCTCGCTTTCCTCTCGGTTGCTGAGCGGCTTGGAACGCGAATAGTAGTACGGCGTGCCTTTCTTGAGGTAGGCGACCCGTTCGGAAGTCGGGGCGACGTGAAGCATCTGCCCGACAAAGGTATCGCTCAGACCTAGGTGGGCGGCCAGCGTGTAGCCCCCCTTTGCGTTGGGAAGGAAGACGGCTGCGTTGTCGAGTTCCGGAACCTGAAGGATGCTTTCCACGCAGCGAGCCAAGCCGCAGTAGGTGTCGGTGGCTGCGGCCAAATGGAGGGCCACGTCGCGCTGCAAACCGACCAGCGTCTCACCGCGCCGGCGTCTTGCGATTTCCTGCGCCAGGGCGCGAGACGACGCGCGAATGCGGCGGGCCCGGCTTTGCTTCAAGGGCCTCAGCCCTGCAACTGCCGCCTTTCGGAACTCGCGCTCACGATGCGGCATCGGTCTGGACATGGGAGCGTGCTCCTTAAAACCTTGAATGTGGCCGGCGTTTCCATGGGGGTCACCTTACGCTTGAGCGAGCATGATAAGGATTGGTGCCGGTCTTGGCTACCGCATTCCGAGTCGTTTGCGAAGGTCACTGCAGGCGGCGTGGCAGCCGGCCCGTGGTGTTCCATCCTTGCGCGTGACACATTGCCACTCGGCAGGGGCGTAGGCTTTTCGTTATGGTCAAACAGGGAAACCCTGGCAAATTGTTACGGTCGGGTTGACATTGCCTAATCGTGTGCCATGTTTGCCTAACCGAACACTACCGCCTCGGCCGGGAAACCCCGGGCCGAGGCACTGCCCGCCGCACCTTGGCGGGCGGCCTTAGTTGTCAGGCTCCGGGCCTGCCATTTGAAGGCACAGTGGAAACCGGCTTCTTCCGCGCGAAGAGGCGGCCTCCGCTGTGCCTTTTTTTGTTGCGCTAACGGGGCAAACACGAGCGTTTCGGAGCGTATTGCGTATTGTGCGGCCGGCAAGGGGGAGGGGGCGGCGATGAGCCGCCCGGCGTTTCCGAGGGCCGGTCTTTCCCGTCCGTTTCATGCAGTAGCGAGGTACGTGTGATGAGTTTCCTGTCCAATCTGAGTACGAAGTGGAAGCTGGTTTCCGGGTTCCTGGTCGTCGCGGCCATTACCGCCTGCGTCGGCGGCATCGGCTTCTGGGGCGCGTGGCGCCTTGCGAAGAACGTCGACGAAATCGGCGTGGTGCGGTTGCCGAGCATCGACAGTTTGTTGGTCATCCAGGGGCAATTCGAACGAATCCGCGGCACACTCCGAACGATGGCCATGCCCGGTATTGCCCCGCAAGAGCGGCAGAAGCAACTGGCCGACCTGGCCGAGGCGCGCGAGACCTATCAAGCGGCGTGGGACGTTTATGAACCGCTCCCGCAAACGCCGGAGGAAGCCGAACTTTGGAAGCAGTTCGTTCCCGCGTGGGAAGCCCTGCAAGTGGAAAACAACAAGGCCGTGGAAATGTTCGCCCGGTTCGACCAACTGGGCATTCCCGATCCGTTGGAGACGTCGCGCCGCTTGGAAGGCTTCATCAAGGACCATTATGTACTTTCGGATGATGTCCTCCGCATGATCCGGACCAAAGGGAACTTCGACGGCGGCGAGGATCACAAAACGTGTAACTTCGGCAAGTGGCTCACCACGTTCACCACCGACAGCGATGCCCTGAAGAAGACGATCCAGGCCATGGAAGCGCCGCATCGTCGGTTCCACGAAGCCGTCGGCCAAATCAAACGCCTTGTGGCCGACGGACAGACCGACGAGGCCCTGGCCGTGTACGAACGCGAAATGGCTCCGGCCGCCGAGGAAACCTTCGGGCACTTCAGCGCCTTGCTGACCGTTGCCGAGGAGGCCGTGGAAATCCGGGAACAGGCCGTTGCGCAACTGATGGGACCCGCGACCGAACGACAGCAGGTTACCGACGACCTGCTTGCCCGAATCGTGAAAATCAACCAGGACGTTGCGACTGACGAAGTGGCCAATGCGCAAAGCATGGCTGCCGTGGCCAAGTACATGTCGCTGGGCGGCGTGGTGGTGGGCGTGGCCCTGGCCGTGGCGTTCGGGCTGTTCCTGGCAGCGTCGATTTCCAAGGTGCTTACCGCTCTGATCTCGGAAGCGAGGCGGCTCGGCGAGGCGGCCGTGGCCGGCAAGCTCGAAACCCGCGGCAACCCGGAACTGGTCAGCGCCGAATTCCGCCCGATCATCGAGGGCGTCAACGACACGCTCGACGCGGTCATCGGCCCGTTGAACGTGGCCGCCGAGTACGTCGAACGAATTTCCAAGGGCGACATTCCCGACCGCATCACGGACGACTACCAGGGCGATTTCAACGAGATTAAGAACAACCTCAACCAGTGCATCGAGGCGGTCAACCGCATGACAACCGATGCGAACATGCTCTCCGAAGCCGCAGTGCAAGGCAAACTGGCCACGCGAGCCGACGCCGCAAAGCATCAAGGCGACTTCCGCCGTATCATCCAGGGCGTGAACGACACGCTCGACGCGGTGATCGGCCCCCTGAACGTGGCCGCCGAATACGTCGACCGCATTTCGAAGGGCGACATGCCCGAGAAGATCGTCGACGCCTACAAGGGCGACTTCAACGAGATCAAGAACAACCTGAATCAGTGCATCGAGTCGATCACCGCACTGCTCGAAGCGGGGCAGGCCGTTCGCCGCGTGGCCGAGGGCGACCTCGACGCCCGAGGCGACGAATCGAAGGTGCTGGGCAGCTACCGCGAGATGATCGCGACGGTCAACGCCACCATGGAGGCATTCATCGTGCCGGTGCGCGAAATCGGCGAGACACTCAAGAACATGGCGCGCAAGGACTTCTCGCAACGGGTCGAAAAGAACTATCCCGGCGTGTTCGGCGAGCTGCGCGACAACGTGAACTCGGTGGTCGGCAATATGCGCGAGGCGATGGAGCAGATCAACGAAAGCGCCGCCCAATTCTCCGAAGGGGCCCGCGTCATTGCGGAAAGCTCGCAAAGCCTCGCCCAAGGCGCCCAAACGCAAAGCTCGAGCGTCGAGGAAATGAGCGCGTCGATCGAAGAACTGGCCCGCTCGGTCGACGGCGTGAAGGAGAACGCCACCGCGGCCGACAAACTGGCCAAGGAAACCAACGCGCTGGCCGAGCAGGGCGGTACGGCCGTGCAGAAGTCGAGCGAGTCGATGGCCTTGATTCGCAACAGTTCCAATCAGATCAGCGAGATCATTCAGGTCATTTCCGAAATCGCCAGCCAAACGAACTTGCTGGCCCTGAATGCCGCGATCGAAGCGGCTCGGGCCGGTGAGCACGGCATGGGCTTCGCCGTCGTGGCCGACGAGGTTCGCAAACTGGCCGAACGCTCCAACCAGGCGGCGCAGGAAGTGTCGACGCTCATCAAGGAGTCGACCTCGCGGGTCGAGGAGGGCACCCGGCTGAGCGACGACACGGCCAAGGCCCTGAAGCAGATTATCGAAGGCGTGCAAGGCACCGCCACGCGGATCGCCGAAATCGCCACGGCCACGGTCCAGCAGGCCGGCAACGCCAACGAGGTGGCGCAGGCCGTGCAAGGCGTGGCCCAGGTGACCGAGCAGTCGGCCGCCGGCAGCGAGGAAATGGCCTCCAGCAGCGAGCAGCTCGGCGCGCAGGCGTCGGCGTTGCGCGAGCTGGTCGGCACGTTCACGCTCCAATAGCCAAGGCGCGTTTCGAGTGTACACCTCCCGCGGCTGCACGGGGCCCACTGTGCCGGGTTCCGTGCGGCCGCCGTTCTCCCCTCCCGCACGATGCCAAGGAAACTCCCATGCCGCGACGCGAACCGACCGCCACGAGCAGGAGACTGCTGGAGCAACTCGACCGGCTCCGCCGGAATATCGAGCAGCTTGCCGAGCATCACCGGCCCGAGCTCCGCACGTTGGCCGATGAGGCCGAGCGGCACCACCGGGCCATGCAAGAGGAGTGCGCGAAAGTCCACGACCTGGTCGACGACATGCGGCTGCGCGAGGCTTCGGTCAAGTTCAACCTTTGGGCCATAGGCTGCCGTTAGGGCGCTTCGGTCCCGTTGCCTTAGCCGCGGGATTTGCTCCGCAAACTGCGCCGCCTCAATCGCTCCGGTAGTGTGATATGTTCCGATTTCTACATCCGACGGTCATGTACGACATACAGGATAGGCCGATGTTTACTTGCCTCGACCACGACAAAGAGCCCCGCGACGCGGCGGGGGAAGGAACCAGGGACCGACCCACTCCCGCGCAGGAGCCCGATGCCGGTACGTTCCGGGCAGGGGCGTCCCTGGGCGCATGGCTCGCGCAAACGATGGCGAGCCTGCCGCGAGATGCCCTGTGGCACACCCTGAACCACGAGTTTCGCACGCCGCTGACAGCCATCTTGGGCTTTGCCGACGTGTTGACGCGGCGCTCGGCGGACGACGAGTCGGCCGGTGCGGCCAAGACGATCCAACGGAACGGACGCAGGCTGCTTCAGGTCGTCGAGGGTATTCTGCACTTCCTGAAAGCCGAAAACCGCGACGGCCCGGGCGATCCTGCCGACGGCGGACCGTCGCTGCCGGCGGCCTCAGCCTCCGGGCCGGCGGGAGAATCCAGTGCGGCCCCGGAACTTCCGCCGGGCTGCCGCGTGCTCCTGGTCGAGGACAACGCCGACCTTCAGCGACTCATCTATCTGATGCTGAAACTGGCGGGCGCCGAGGTGACGACCGCGTCGGACGGGGCGGAGGCCGTGGAACTGTTGTCTGCAGCGCCGCCTGCCTGCGAGTCGTTCGACGTTGTCCTGATGGACATCCAGATGCCGGTGATGGACGGGTGGGAGGCTACGCGCGAGTTGCGGCGGCGGGGTTACACGCGGCCGATTATCGCCCTGACCGCATACGCCATGTTGGGCGATCGGGAGACTTGCCTTCAAGCCGGCTGTGACGATTACGCCACCAAGCCCTTCGAACGCGCGGCGCTGATCGCCTTGGTGGCCCGCTGGGCGGCCGTTGCGCGGGCTGCGTCGGGAAATGCATGAGAACCCCCGTGGGACAAGTTTCAGCTTGTCATTGCCGCCGAAGTGTGAATGGTTGCCCGTCTCTTGCAGGAACTGACAAGCTGGAAGCTTATCCCACGGGCGCTGGCAAGCTGGAAGCTTATGCCACGGGTAATGACAAGCTGGAAGCTTATGCCACGGGAAGCTAGAACTCGGCGTTGCCGGGGGTGCGAGGGAAGGGGAGGACGTCGCGGATGTTGGCCATGCCGGTAATGAACTGCACGGTGCGCTCCAGCCCCAGCCCGAACCCTGCGTGCGGCACGGTGCCGTAGCGGCGCAGGTCGAGGTACCACCAGTAGTCGTCGGCGTTGAGGTCTTGCTCGGCCATGCGATCCTTGAGTACGTCGAGCCGCTCCTCGCGCTGGCTGCCGCCGATGATTTCGCCCACCTTGGGCACCAGCACGTCCATTGCCCGCACCGTGCGGCCGTCGTCGTTCACTCGCATGTAGAACGGTTTGATCGAGCGGGGATAGTCGTACACGATCACAGGGCGGCGGAACGTCTTTTCCGTGAGGTAGCGCTCGTGCTCGCTCTGCAAATCGGCGCCCCACTGAATGGGAAACTCGAACGTTTCGCCCGACTTTTCCAACCGTTCGACCGCCTCGGTGTACGGCAGCCGCACGAACTCGCTCTCGACGATTGCCTGGAGCGTTTCGACGGCCGTCTTGTCGATGCGCTGGTTGAAGAACTGCATGTCGTCGGGGCAGTGGCGGAGTACGTCGGAAAAGACGCGTTTGAGGAACGCCTCGGCCAGGTCCATGTTGTCGGGCAGTTCGTAGAAGGCCATTTCCGGTTCGACCATCCAGAACTCGGCCAGGTGGCGGCTGGTGTTCGAGTTTTCGGCCCGGAACGTGGGCCCGAACGTGTACACTTTTCCCAGGGCGCAGGCGAACGTCTCGGCTTCGAGCTGGCCGGAGACGGTCAGGAAGGTTGGCCGGTCGAAGAAGTCGAGCGAAAAGTCGACCTCGGGACCCTTCCGCGGCGGGTCGTTGAGGTTCAGCGTGGTTACCCGAAACATCTCGCCCGCCCCCTCGCAATCGCTGGCCGTAATGACGGGCGTGTGGACGTACAGGAACCCCTCTTCCTGGAAGAACCGGTGGATCGAGTTGCACACGCAATTACGCACCCGGGCGACGGCGCCGAAGGTGTTGGTTCGCGGCCGCAGGTGGGCGATGGTGCGCAGGAACTCGAACGAGTGGTGCTTCTTCTGCAGGGGGTAGGTGTCGGCGTCGGCCGGGCCGAGCAACTCGACCCGCCTCGCCTCGACCTCGGTGGCCTGCCCCTTGCCGGGCGATTCCTTCACCAGCCCCTCGACCGCCGCGCTGCAACCGGGCGAAAGGCGCTTCACGTCCGACTCGTAATTGGACAACTCGCCGGGCGCCACCACCTGGATGTTGCCGAAGCACGAGCCGTCGTTCAGTTCGAGGAAGCTGAACCCGGCCTTCGAATCGCGCCGCGTGCGCACCCAGCCTTGCAGCAACACCTCGCGGCCGATGGCTTCAGGTTGCCGTGCCTGAGCGATGGAAAGCTTTTCGGGCATTGGGCGACTCCCTGTCTCGGACATCGTTGCGTTCCTTCGTGGCAAGAGGTGAACCGCCCAGAATACCCGACCCTACCGTTGCTGGCAAGGTGGTCGCGTGCGCGGCAGGGTTGCGATGCCGCTGGGTGGCACGGGCCCGACTCTGCTCGACCTAAGGGCCCGCGAATAAATAACTGGCCGATTTGGACGGGCTGCGGCTGCGGCTACGGGCGTCAGGCTGCATCGACGTATAGGCAATATGTCTGCTTCGCCTTCCTTCGC
>CAYPWB010000020.1:0-31117 GCA_964414315.1 uncultured Planctomycetaceae bacterium
ACAGCGTGAAACTCCCCCCGGGCAAGCCGGGGGCATCGCACGCGTCTTCAACCGAACTCGAAAAACCGCTAATCCACACGGCGCGAAGTATAGCTTTGCTACCATTTGACAAGGTTACGATCAAGGCAGCCCTCGCCCCAACCACTCTCCCGAAGGGGGAGGGAGTTTTCGCACCGACTCTTAATCCGCGACCTTGCACCAACATCGCCATGGGGCGAAAATGCGCCGTACCTTCCACGGCCGGGAACCATTATGGGACTACGATTCTTCCGCCGGATACGCGTCGCGCCCGGGGTCACGCTGAACCTGAGCAAGTCGGGCGGATCGGTGTCGCTGGGCCCGCGGGGAGCGAAAGTCACCGTCGGCCCGCGGGGTGTGCGGCGCACGGTGGGTATTCCCGGCACGGGCATCCACTACACGACGCATAGCGGTTACGGCTCAGGGTCGGCGCGCGGCTTATCGGGCCGGCAGGCCGCGCCTGCTGCGGCGCCGGTCTCGCGGCCGGAGGATCGGCTGACGCTCGGCTTCTTCAAGCGGCTGTTCACGCCGAAGAGCGAGGAGCATTTCGTCGACGGCATGCGGCAGTTCGTGATGTCGCACGAGGCGGCTGCGCTGCGGTACTTCGCCCAGGCGGACCACCTGGCCGACGCCGCTTTCATGGCCGGCATCCTGAGCCTGAAGCAAGACGACTTCTCCGGCGCCGAACGGTTTCTGAAGGCGGCCGAAAGGCGGCCGGCCTCGCTAGGCCGCCATTTCCACAAGTACCGCGTCGAGGCCTCGGCCGCCCTGTCCGTCACCGATCAGATTACCGCGATGCTGGCCCCCGACCTCCGCGGCGTGCTCCTCGCCCTGGCCGAGGCGTACCAGCACCAGGGCCGCTGGAAGGAGGCCGTGGGTCCGCTCAAGAAGCTCCATCGCCACGACCCGGCCGATCTGATTGTCCGCCTGTCGCTGGCCGAACTGGCCGTCGAGGAGTCGTGCACGGAACGGTCGTACCGCACGGCGGTGGAACTGGCCGAGGGCGTCGAAAACGAATCGATGATCCATGCCGCGCTGCTGATGTACAAAGGCATGGCCCTCCAGCGACTGAACCTGCCCACCGCCGCTCGCGACACCCTCACCGCCGCGCTGCGCCGCACCAAGGACCGGCCCCCCGATCTGCTGCGGGCCATCCGTTACGAGCGGGCTTTGGCGTACAAGGCCCTGGGCCAAACCAAACGGGCGCGGAGCGAGTTCGGAAAAGTGTACGCCGAGGACCCCGGCTACGAAGACGTCGCAGCCCGGTTGGGCTTCGGCTGAAAGCGAGCTTGCGGGAACGGTTCCCGGCTCCACAAGCACTCTATCCAGGGAGGACGACGATGCTTCACACACTGGTACTTACGGCGAGCCTGGCATTGAGCACTCCGGCGGGAACGGCCGTGGCCGCGCCCGACGACGCAAGGCCCACCGACAGTAACCGTTCACTGGGGACTGTCCCGATTTTCGCGGCACAAAGGGCGGTTTACCCAATCGTCCTGCTGATGGAGCCGCGAAAATGGGACTGTCCCCCTCGCATACAGCAGACAAAACAGCCCGCGCCGCGCACCCGTGAACGGTTACCGGACGACACAACGCCCGCCGACCGCCAATCGGACGCCCCGGCGCAGCCGGCCGGCGAGCAGGAAGACCTCGAAAAGCTGGTGGCCCGGCTTGAAGAGTTGGGCCTGCAAATTACGGCCGACCCGAAGCGCATCGGCGCCGCCACCAGCGAGGCGGCCTACTTCATGTTCGCCGATCGCAAGGAACACCGCCCGAGATGCAGGTCGTTGGAAACGCCGGAGAAGGGCCACTGGCTCGACGGCAAGTCCGTGTTCACCTCGAAGGCCGACCGGGACGCCATCCGCCCGCTGTTCGACCGCCTCGTCGCGCGCATGGGCTACAACGAGGTGTGCGTCTATTCGGCCGACGTCCGCTACGGCGTCAACAGCCACGCCCGCTTCACCCTGTACAAACTCGGCTACCGGCCCGACGACGAGCGCCGCGGCAAGCAGCCCGAGGTGCTGCTGGGCGATGCCGAGTACGTGCTCGGCCTGTAGGGAACCGTATTCGCTTCCTCACTCAGTAGTCGTTCACGAAACGGCGCGGGCTGTTTCCTTTGCTGCATGCGAAGGGGACAGTCCCATTTTCACGGCCTCGGCAGGCAGCCGATTGGGCCGATCGCCCTTTGTGCCGCGAAAATCGGGACAGTCCCCTGTGAACCGCTACCGTCACTCCCACCAGAGCGACTGCCAGTAGGCGCGGTCGGCGGCGTAAGGGTCGATTTCGGCGTCGGGCGGAAGGTCGTCGGGCAGGATGCCGTAGCGCTGCATTTGGCGTACGTAGTACGGGCTGGGGCGGAAGCCCCGCATGTCGAATCGCTTGTAGCGTTCCAGCCGCGCCGCGGCATCGGCCACGGCCGCGAGGATTTCCTGGTAGTCGGCGTCGCTTGAGCCGGCGAACACGTCGCCGCACAAGCCCAGTCCGCCGGCATCCGCCGATAGCGGCGCTTGCAGCAGGAGCGACTTCTCCGGCCGCGTAAGATTGCACAGCCACTGGTGCGGCGGGCCCTCGCCGAATTTCAAATACGCCAGCCGAATGACCAGGTTGAAGTCGTGGAACCCGCCCACCAGGGCCTGCGCCGGCTCGCGGGGCCCGAACTGGAACAGGCTGCCCTTGCTCAGGCCGTGGTAGGCGGGCACGTCGGTGCGGAGGTGGCACTCGCCGCAGCGGCGCTCCATGGTTTCCACGGGAAACTTGACCGTGTGCATGCCGGTGCCCAGCCCCGCGTACGTACCGGGGTAAACGGCGCCGCTTTCGATCCACAGGCGAACCATCGTTCGCTCGCGCGGCGAGAACTTCGCGTCGTGGTGGCTGCCGTCGCCCAGGGCGAGCAGCCGGCTGGCCGAACTGCCGACGGTGCGCGGCGGCCGGTCGCCCGTGTAGTTCCGCCCGTCCGAAATGAGCCCGTGCACGATCATGGCCCAATAGCTCACGGTGTACATGGGCGTGTGGTCGCCGGTCAGTTCGACGCCGCCCTCGCGCCGGTCGGGATTGTGGCACCCCGCGCAGTGGCGGTCGAGGATCGGTTGGATATCGCGGGGATAGTCGAACACGTCGGGCATGCCGGGAATCGGCTCGATGCGGCTGGGCCGGCGCGTGGCGGCCAGCGGCGGGGCCGGTGCGTGCGGCGACTGCGTGCGCGGCTCGTGGCAACCGACGCAACCGGTCGTTTCGCCCGGCTGCACGGTCAGGAAGCTGTGCATCCGCTTGACCGACAGATCGTTCTCGTCGATCGCTACAAAGAACAGAGCCCGGCCGGCCGGCAGTTCCATGAAGGCCGAGCCGTCGGGTTCGACGGGCACGGTACCCAGCACACGTTCGAGGGCAAAGGTGCCGCCGATCGAGAGTGGCTCCTGGCCGCCGGAGAACTGCACCGGCTTGGGAAGTTGTTCGAGCACGAGCAGGCGTTTGATGTCGCCCCGCTCAACGCCTTCCATGTTCCGCCCGCGGTAGATGTCGCTCAGCGCCACCAACCCGGTCGACTTCGACAGGTCGACCGCCGGGGGGCTGGCGAACTCGCGCGGCCGGGCGCGGAGCGGCCGCGGCTCGTGGCACTCGAGGTCGGCTTCGGTATCGGCCGCAGACAGGGCGAATATCCGCTCGGTGCGCCCCCGGCCGTCCATCAGCCAAATGCCCTCGCGGTCGGCCACGAGGAAGCAGTCGGCCGAAACCGGGTAGGGATCGCGGAACGGGCGCGGGCTGAGGCGGCGGGCCGCCGCGGGGACATCGGGGCCCAGCGACGGGTCGACCACCGTAATGAAACCCTGGTGCTCCGCACGCCCGTGCCCCGGCGAAAACGACGCCACCACCCGATTCGTGCCCGGAATGGGCTTCGCGCCCAGCATGGCCACGTCGGAGAACCGCGGCACCGGCGGCCGGCTGCCCTGGTACTGGTTGCCGAAGTACGCCGCCTGCCGGGTTCCGTCCGGGTTGCCCACCCAAAGATGATGGAAGCTCAATTGATTGCGGTCGACGTATTCCCACCGGGTGAACAGCACGCGGCCGTCGGGCAGCATCGACGGGGTGTTGTCGGTGAACGGGCTGGCCGACAGTTCCCGAATGTCCGAACCGTCCCCTTCGCACCGGTACAACGTGGCCACCGGCGATGGATTGCACCCGACGAATCGCCGGCAGCGGGTGGAGCAGAAGAGGATGCCGCCGTCGGGCGCGTAGACGGGCTCGATGTCGTCGAACGGGCCGTCGGTCAACTGCACCAGGCCCGTGCCGTCCATGCCGACCTCGTACAGGTGATAGTACGGCTGCCCGCCCCTGCGGTACGAGAACAGAATCTTCCGGCCGCCGTAGTGGACTTGCGGATCGCGGACCGCGCCGGGCGGATCGTCGAGCAGGACCGTCACCTCGCCGGCGCGCAGGTTCAGCAGGCACAGCCGTCCGCCGCCGCTGTACTGGGCCGGCCCCGGCGCCGACTCGCCCGGCGATGGGTAAGGGTAAGCGCCCGGCGGAAGCAAATAGTAGCCGAAGTTCTCGTAATAGTGCCGCCGCACCGGCTTGCGAACGGCGAACACGAGGTGTTCGACCTCGGCCAGCGGGCCATCGAGCGCTGCGCGGAACATTTCGCCGGCCGGCCCGTCCCCCGTAGCAGCACACGGCACGGACAGCAGGGCGAGCCAGGCAGCGGCAATGCCCATGCGGTTTCGGACGATTTCGGGCATCTGGTTGTCCTTTGTCTCCTGCTGGTGCGGAACCGATCGGGCCGGGTGGGGTTCTATTCTAACACCCCGTTGCCGCCGTGCCATCGTGCGATTCTCCGACCCGAACCGGCGGCCGCCCCCTGCCAGCGCCGCACGAGAGAGGGGGCGATTGACACCCTTCCCGCCCCGGCATAGAGTCTAACAGAGGTGGCTTTCCTTCCCAAAATACCCTCCGACGGGTGCAGTCATGGGCGACGCGTTCGATGCCTATTACGAGTGGCTTGGCATACCACCTTCTGAGCAGCCGCCGCATCATTACCGGCTGCTGGGAATCGGGGTGTTCGAGGAAAACGCCGACGTCATCGCCAACGCGGCCGACCGGCAGATGGGTCACCTGCGTGGGTTCGCCGCGGGAAAGCACTCGAAGCTGTCGCAGAAGTTGCTCAACGAAGTCGCGGCTGCCCGGGTGTGCCTGCTGAACGCCGAGAAGAAAGCCGCGTACGACGCAACACTGCGCGAGCGGCTTTCCGAGAAGACGCCGCCGCTGCCCCCCGCCGTGCCAATGGCGGTAAGCGCCGTTCCGTCGACGGTCGGTCGCGGCGACCCTGCCGTACTCGCACCCACGATGCTCGACGAGGGCGCGCCCCGCCGGTTCCAGCTTGACCGTCTGCCGGCGATCCCTGTGGCCGTTGCCGGTGTGGCGGCCCTGGTACTGCTCGGCATGCTGGTTTGGTGGCTTGCGGGCGCGGGCAGTCGGCCGCCGAACGACGTTGAACAGCCCCCGATCGCGGCACTCGACCCGGACTCGGCCGGTGGCCCTTCCGTTGTGCCCGACGGCACCCCAGCCCCTTCCGATCCCAATCCCGATCCCGATTCCGGCAAGGGGACCGACAGTTCCGAGCCGATCGCGCCACCTGGGAACGAGGAGCCCGAACCGCCGGCGGAACCGGAGGAGCCCGAACGGCCGACGGCTCCGGAAGCCGACCCGCCGCCGGACGAGCCCACGGAACCGGAAACGCCCTCAGAGCGCGAACCGCCCGAGGAGCCCACGGTGCCCGAGGAGCCGGACGAGCCCGAAAAGCCCGACGAGCCGGAACCATCGCCGGAGCCGAAGTTTGTTCGCCGTGCGGTTCCCGACCGTTCGGAGCAGGAACAGGTCCGTCGCGTGCTGGACGAGACCTACGACACCGCCGCAGCACAGTCGCCCGAAGCCCGGCTGAATTTAGCCGAACAGTTGGCGTCGCTGGCCGAGAAGGCCGAGGACCCGACGGAACGTTTCGTGCTGCTTCGGCGTGCGTCGGAACTGGCCTCCGAGGGCAACGATCCGGCGAAGATGCTCGAACTCGTCGCGCAGATTTCCGACGAGTTCGAGGTCGACCGGATTCTGGCGCAGGCCCACATGCTCGACGGCTTTTCGAAGCGCGCCGTGAGCGAGGAGCAGATTGGCGCGTTGGTCGAGGAGTCGGCGGGCGTGATCGACGCGGCGCTGGCCGCCGGGCGGTACGAACAGGCCGATGCGCTTTCAGCGGCCGTGTACCGGACGTGCCAGCCTGCCGCCGGGCGCGCGTTCCGCGTCGACGCCCTCAACCGCCGCCGCGAGGTGCAAGAGCAGCGCGACCGGTGGAACGCCTTCCAGGCGTCGCTGGAAACCCTGAAGACGAAGCCCGACGATGAAGCGTCGCACGAGATCGCCGCCCGATGGTACGCTTTCGTCCAGGCCGACTGGGACCGGGCGATGCCGCATTTCGCCAAAGGCGCCAACGCCGAGTTGCGTGCCGTGGCCCAGCGCGAATTGACCCGTCCGCCGAAGGACGCCGGCGCGCAGGTCGACCTGGCCGACGCCTGGTGGAGCCTCGGCGAGGCCGCAGATTCCCAGATGAAACCCCACTGGATGGCGCGCGCGGCCCACTGGTACGCGCAGGCGCAAGCCGAGGTGGGAAGCCCGGTTATTCAAGCGAAAATCGCGAAAAGGCTGGAGGAGTGTCGGGCCGTCGTACAACCGGTCGCCTCGGCGGCCGCCGAGGCGCCGCCGCCGGCGGTCGCGCCGTTCGAATCGCGGCAGGCCGGGCTGCACCAACAGGCGTGGTCGAAGCACCTCAAGACGCCGGTCGTGCAGACCAACTCGTTGCAGATGCGGTTTGTGCTCATTCCGCCGGGCGAGTTCATCATGGGTTCGGCCGCCGAAGAGGTGGCGAAACTTGCGGTGGAAAGCCGGTGGTCGCGGGCGCTCGGGTCGACTTCGCAACGGCTGCAAGCCGAAACCCCCCCGCGCAAGGTGCGCATCACGCGCCCCTTCTACCTGGGCGCCTACCCGGTAACCCAGGCGGAATACAAGCAGGTCATGGGCGACGTGCCGTATCAGTTACGCATCGACCCCACGCGGCCTGTCGGCAGCGTCACGTGGTACGACGCCGTCGACTTCTGCAAGCAGCTCACCGCACTGCCGGCCGAGCAGGCCGCCGGGCGCGGCTACCGGCTGCCTACCGAGGCCGAGTGGGAATACGCCTGCCGCGCAGGCAGCACCACGTGGTTCAGCTTCGGCGACGACCCGACCGTGTTCGGAATGCACGGCTGGTGGCGCGGCAACACGCAGCACCGCCCGCAGCCGGTTGCCCGATTGAAGCCGAACCCCTGGGGCCTTTTCGACATGCACGGGAACATCGGCCAGTGGTGTTCCGACTACTACACGGCCGGATACCCGGACACCGATGAAGAAGACCCACGCGGGCCCGAGTCGGGCTCGCTGAAGGCTGTTCGCGGCGGCTGTTACGCCGACAATCCGCGGGAATGCCGTTCGGCGTCGCGACATTTCAATTCGCCGAATACCCAAACCTACCAGGTGGGCTTCCGCGTGGTCCTGGTTCCTGCCAGCGAGCTGCCGGAGGAGGAAGAGCCCGCCGAGCCCTACCGACGACGCTCGGGCGGCTTCGGACGTCCCGACCCGATGCGCGAACCAGACCCTCCCGCGCCGCCTACACTTCCTCCGCGTTGAGGTCGAGCAATTCGGTGTCGTACTGCTCTTCGAGTTGGCGCACCTTCTGGGCAAGCTCCTCGTCCTCCTCGACGACGCTGGAGACCTCAAGCTCCCATTTCGTACTCGCGGTTCGCAGCGAGGCCAGGTCGAGCGGGAGTTGAAGCATTTTAGCCAGGCGCCGGGTGACGGCCTCGATGCTCATCGGGTTGGTGCCTTGCAAGTAGCCGGGTATTTCGGCTACGAGCGACGCCATTTCGAGCTGCGCGGAACCGGCCTGGGTCATCAGATAATTGGTGAACGAACTGGGCCCCTCGTACGTGCTGCGACGCAGCCCGTACTGCTCCATCTCGGCCCGCAACTGCTCGTGCGAGCAGGTGCAGAAGAGGCGCGGCTCGCGGGTGTGGGGTACTGTACCGCCGAAGGAGCCGACGAACAGGATGCGGCGCAGGCCCACTGCGTGGGCGAGGTGGATAATGCACTCGCCGAACGTGCGCCAGCGGAGATTCGGCTCCTTGCCCACGAACAGCACCAAATTGGCCGGCGCGTGCGCGTGGAACGTGTTCTGCGGCATATCGACCCGGCCGACCAGCCCGTCCTCGATTTTCGTGTAAGGCCGGAACAGGGCCGTAATTTCCATCGAGCCGGGAAAGTTGTAGATATAGAACGGCTCCGGGTCGATTTCGGCAAACGACTCCGCATCGAGCAGGTGGACCAGCCGTTCGACCGTACCGGTCGACACATCGCCGCCGTCCATCCAGCCGGTGAAGGCCAGCACGAGGGTTCCGCCCTCCATGCGAGGGCAATGGTCCATTTGCAGTGCAGAAGGTTGGTTGGGCGTCATACTTCCATTGTATCGCTCCGCCTTAGCATGGCGAGGGAGGGGGAAGACTCGAAACGGTCCGGTTTCCCCTGTTTGCGCCTCGGCCCCGCCGCAGTACGCTGACGGCATCACCGTTTCCGGAGCGGCGGCGCGGACTGTTTTCTCCGCCGCGTGCGAAGGGGACAGTGTCCGGCCGCCTCCGCTTCAGCCGGGACGAGCTGCATGACTCCTTCACGGCCCCCGGCCCTCTTCGCCGCTTGCAGCCACCGCACAGGCATGGTATTGTGAGTAGTTTCCGAGATTGCCCAAACAGCCCAGTGGGACTCTCTGGAGCGAAATGGACTCGAACCACCCCGTCCCGACGAACAACGGCCGTGCGGCGATCCGCATTCGCGGCGCTCGAACCCACAACCTGCGCGACCTGTCGCTCGACATCCCGCGAAATCGTCTGGTGGTGGTTACCGGCCCCAGCGGGTCGGGCAAGAGTTCGCTCGCGCTCGACACGCTGTACGCCGAGGGGCAGCGGCAGTACATCGAAAGCCTGTCGGTTTACGCCCGGCAGTTCCTCCATCAGCTCGAACGGCCCGACGTCGACCTGATCGAGGGCCTGCAGCCGACCCTATCGATCGACCAGCGGGCGGGCAGCCACAACCCGCGCAGCACGGTGGCCACCGTCACCGAAATCTACGACTACCTGCGTCTGCTGTACGCAAGGCTGGGCGAGGCCGTGTGCCACCAGTGCGGCCAACCGATCCGGCAGCAAACGCCGGAACAAATTCTCGACGACCTGCTCAGCCTGCCCGAGGGCACCCGGCTTATGGTGCTAGCCCCCATGGTACGCGGCCGGAAGGGCCGGCACCGCGAGGTGTTCGAGGCGATCGGCAAGGCGGGGTTCGTGCGTGCACGAGTGGACGGCGAGGTCGTCGACGTTCAGGAGGCGCCGGAACTGGTGCCGCAGCGGCCGCACCACGTCGAAGCGGTGGTCGACCGCATTGTCGTCCGCAACGGCGTGCGCAAACGGCTGGCCGAATCGATCCAGCTTGCCGTGCGCCACGGCGACGGTCTGGTGATGGCAAGCTACGAGCGGCGGCCCGGCGCCCGCGACCAGTGGAACGATGAGCTGTTCAGCACGCGGTACGCATGCCCCGACTGCCGCATCGGCTTCCACGAACTGGAGCCGCGCACCTTCAGCTTCAACAGTCCGTACGGCGCCTGCCCGCGGTGCGAGGGCCTGGGCGTGCTCGTCGGGTTCGATCCCGAGTTGGTACTGCCCGACGCCGCGCTGTCGTTGGCCGAGGGCGCCATTGCGCCCTGGAAAGGGGCCACGCCGGCGAAGCAGCGCAAGCACAAGGCGTCGCTCCAGGATTTCCTGGCCTCAGCCCGACTTGCGTGGGATGCGCCCGTCGAAAGGCTCAATCCCCGGCAGCGCGAGCAGTTGCTCCACGGCGACGGCAAGCAGTTTCCCGGCGTGCTCACGATGCTGGAAAAGGAGTACGCCACCACGATGAGCCGGCCGCGGCGGCAGCGGCTGGAGGCCTTCCGCGGCGAGTTCGTGTGCAATGAGTGCAGCGGTTCGCGGCTCCGGGCCGAGGCGCGGGCCGTGCGCATCGGCGACAAGGCCATCCACGAGGCCACGGCGCTGACCGTCGCCGCCGCGCGGCAATTCTTCGCCGACTTGGACTTCCACGACGAGGACCGGCCCCTCGCCCAACCGCTGCGCAAGCAGATCGTCGCCCGGCTCGAATTCCTCGAGCGCGTGGGCGTCGAGTACCTGACGCTCGACCGGCCCGCGGCCACCCTCAGCGGCGGCGAGTTGCAGCGGGTGCGGCTGGCCAGCGGGCTGGGGTCCGGGCTGGTAGGCGTGTGCTATGTGCTCGACGAACCCTCCATCGGCCTCCACCCGCGTGACAACCACCGGCTTATCGAGGCGCTGCGCGAGCTGCAAGGCGCGGGCAACACCGTCGTGGTGGTCGAGCACGATGAAGAGGTGATGCGGCGGGCCGATTGGCTCATCGACCTGGGACCCGGCGCCGGCCGGCATGGCGGCGACGTGGTGGCCCAGGGCGCGCCGGCCGACGTCGCCGCGCAGAACGGCTCGCTCACCGGCCGCTACCTGGCCGGGCTGGAGTCGATCGCCGTTCCCCCAAACCGTCGCCGAACCGCCAAGAGCCGCGCCATTACCCTGGAAGGGGCGACGACCAACAATCTCAAAAACCTGACGGTTCAGTTCCCGCTGTCGGCCTTCGTGTGCGTTACGGGCGTGAGCGGGTCGGGCAAGAGTTCGCTGCTGAATGAAACGCTCGCGCCGGCGCTGGTGCGCAGGCTGGGCAGCCTGGCCCCGAAGCCCGGCCCGCACCGCGGCCTGCGCGGCGTGCAGCAGATCGACAAGGTGGTCGAGATCGACCAGGCGCCCATCGGCCGCACGCCGCGCAGCAACCCGGGCACGTACACCGGCCTGTTCGACGAAATCCGCAAGGTCTTCGCCGGCACGCGCGACGCCCGGCAGCGGGGCTACAAGGCCGGCCGGTTCAGCTTCAACGTGAAGGGCGGCCGGTGCGAAGAGTGCCAGGGGCAAGGCCTGAAGCGTATCGAAATGAACTTCCTGCCCGACCTGTACGTCGTTTGCCCCGCGTGCCACGGCTCGCGGTTCAACCGGCAAACGCTGGCCGTCCGGTACAAGCACAAGACCATTGCCGACGTGCTCGACATGTGCGTCGACGAGGCGGCCGAGTTCTTCGAGAACTTCCCCGCCATCGCCCGCCTGCTGGGCAGCCTCCGGCAGGTCGGGCTGGGCTACCTGGCCCTGGGACAGCCCTCCACGATGCTCTCCGGCGGCGAAGCGCAACGCATCAAGCTGGCGACGGAACTGAGCCGGGTCGACACGGGCAAGACCTTCTACCTGCTCGACGAGCCCACGACCGGGCTGCACTTCGACGACATCAAACGCCTGCTGGCCGTGCTCCATCGCCTCGTCGACCTGGGCAACACGGTCGTGGTGATCGAGCACCAGCTCGACGTGATCAAGACAGCCGACTGGATCCTCGACCTCGGCCCCGAAGGCGGCGAGCACGGCGGCCGCCTCGTCGCCGCCGGCACCCCCGAACAACTCGCCGCCCTGGACGACAACCACACGGGCCGGTTTTTGAAGGCGGTGCTGGGGAGATAGGGGCGATGTAAGGCGCTTTGAAATCCACTGGTCCTAACTCCTGCGAATTCGTTCCACCAATTCATCCAGATTCTGCGCCGAAACCTGTCGGGCTCGGAGCGTTCGGAACAGGACGGGCAGTTTTTCGACAACTTGCTCGTCCGACATCAAATCGGCCGGGATTTCCCCGCGTTCTGCCGCCGCAGCGTCGAACAACTCCAGCCAATCGTCGCTACCTTCCTTCACCCCGAGCGCGCGGGCATACCGCTCCAGCAAGGGGCTTCCTTGAGGGGGAGGCGCCACCCCTCGCTCAACCCTACTGAAGTTACCCGGGTCGAAGCCATGCTTCAGGCAGAAGTCCCGAAGCGTCAACCCAGCCGCCAGCCGGTGCTTCTTCACCAAGATTCCAAACCGATTCATCGTGGCCTCTCCAACTTCGTGTAGTGGTTTGGGAGTTGCTCCCGTTGTGTTTATTGCACAACACCCGGAGATCGCGTCAAGGTCCGTACGTGCATTCAGCGCGCAACCACGGTGCCTTGCTGCCCGTCCATCGCTATCGCAGTACGCTTTCTCAGGTCGCACTTGCCTTTTCGCCGTCATTTGCGCATAATTTGTGCACAAACGGGTCGCTATGTGCTATATTGGAGGAATAAGGGAGAATTGCCATGCTCGTTGAATTCCGGGTGGAGAATCATCGGTCGTTGCGGGATGAGCAGGTTTTGACGATGGAGGCGGGCCGGCTGGGCGACGAGTCCGATACGCGCCCCCGGGGCGTGCAAGGCTATGCCGAGCAGCTTCTTACCGTGGCCGGCCTTTACGGCGCAAACGCCAGCGGCAAGAGCAACGTGCTCGCGGCACTGTCGTTCATGCGCGAAGCGGTTGTCATGTCGCACCGGTTCTGGTCGCCTGATGAAGAGCCGGGCGAGCAGTCGGTGCCGCGCAGTCCGTTCGCCTGGGGCCCCAAGAAGCAGGAACCTTCCCTCTTCGAGGCCGTGTTCGTCCTGAACGGGGTTCGCTATCAATACGGGTTCCAAGCGTCGGATGAGCAGTTTACGGAAGAGTGGCTCTTCGCGTGGCCCGGCTCCAGGAAGCAGATGTGGTTCCAACGCGAGAACCAGCGGTTCAAGTTCGGTGATCGGCTCAAGGGCGAGAACCGCATGATCGAGTTGGTCACCCGATCGAACGCCTTGTTCCTGTCGGTTGCCGCACAGCACAACCACCCGCAGCTTGTGGACCTCTTTGGATGGTTCCGCGCGATCGGTGTGATCGGCCTCTACGCAGAACGCCCTGGTGGTCTTCGATCTCGAATGGCGTCGAGCCGGGCTCTGGCTAACCTATTGGACGCAGATGCAGACCAGCAACCACTCTTGGACGAGGTTCGCGATTTGCTGAAGCGAGCCGATATCGGCGTTATCGACCTGAGGCTCGAAAGCGAGCCCGAGAAGAAGCGATTGCGATCAGGACCAAGCTTCTCTTTGAAGCACCGCAGCGACATTGAGGACGCCTGGCTGCCGCTGCGGGAGGAATCGAACGGAACACAAACGTTGTTCTACTTGGCTTTGCCCCTCCTGCGGGCGCTGCAGCGAGGCAACGTGCTGCTGGTCGACGAACTGGAGCGCAGTCTGCACCCGGCGTTGGCGAAGCACGTCATCGACCAGTTCCACGATCCTGCTGTGAATCCGAACAACGCGCAGCTGCTTTTTACGACACACGACACGAACCTGCTCGGAACGACCCTCGGCGAGCCGCCGCTCCGCCGCGATCAGGTGTGGCTGACCGAAAAGGACGCCGAAGGAGCCACCGTGCTCTATCCGCTGACCGATTACAAGCCCCGCAAGGCGGAGAATGTTGAGCGGGGCTATCTCCAAGGCCGTTACGGCGCCGTTCCGTTTCTGGGCAGTTCGCTGGTAGGGGAGGCGTGAAGCACCATGGCCAATGCCCGCAATCGCTCCCGGCGCCGAGGCCGGCGGGCGCCCTTCCGCGACCCAAAGCCGCTCATTCTTGTTGTGAGCGAGGGAGAAGTGACGGAACCGGAATACCTCAACGGCGTGAAGAACGCGTGCCGCAACCCCCGAGTTGCAGTCAAAGTGGCCGAGGAACATGGTACGCCGATGACGCTCGTCCGGACGGCCAAGCAATACAAACAAGGGGCTGACAAGCAAGCTGCCCGAGAGAAGGATGTGAACCTTGCCTACGATTCGGTTTGGTGCATTTTCGACATCGACGAACATCCCCAGGCAGGCGAGGCGATGGAAATGGCCCGCGACAATCGCATCGAGTTGGCCGTCTCGAATCCCTGCTTCGAACTGTGGCTGCTGCTGCACTTCGCCGACAGCCCGGGAATGCAGCACCGCGCTACCATCGGGAAGAAACTGAAGCAACACGTGCCGGGATACGACAAGCACGTCGACTTTGAAACGTACCGGAACGGTTACTCGGAAGCCGTGGCGCGAGCGAGGCGAATGGATGCACAAGCTGACGATGCGAACGAACCTTACCGCAATCCGACGACGGGGGTTTACCGGCTCGCGGAACTCATTCGCGGCACGCAATAGCGGCATCCAGTGGAATTGTATCCTGCGCAAAAGACACCTCGCGCCGCGAGCGGCGCGATGGTTGCACGGCCCGGCTTCTGCGGCGAGATCGGAGGGAGTCACTCCGGCATACTGTTGCAGCCGGGTGGCTGGAGGGGTAAACTCGTCAGAGTCGAGCAGGAACCGGCAACGCGTAACCGATTGCTGCAAGAACTGAATCGCGTTCGTACCGCGGGCCGCAGCCGCCCGTAGCAACTTCACCTTGCACAAACCACTAGGAGAACCGTCATGAAATCCATCGCAACCCGGGCACTGTGCGCCGGCCTCTTGCTGGTCGGCTTGGGCGTTCCGAACGTTTCGGCCGACGACGATCCCTACTTTCGCTACGGACTCGACGTTCCGATCGAAGGCGAGGTGCGGGCGGTTCGCGTGGGCGACGTGCCGTGGCCGGAGAACTTCCGGCCGGTCGATGCCGAGGGGTGGTCGACGTTCCGTGCCACGCCCGGCACGCGCATCCTGTACGTGTCGTCGTCGGAGGGCAACGACGCGACCGCCGCCGTGTACGAACCGGGCGATGCGGCCGTGGGGCCCGACCCGTTCCAGCCGCAGGAAGACGTCAAGCCGTTCGCAAGCATTGACACCGCCCTGAAACGGCAGCGCAGCGGCATGCCCGACTGGATCCTGCTCAAACGCGGCGATACCTGGCGGGGGCCGATTGCCGAGCAGCAGCTTCCGCCGGGCAAGTCGGGCGAGGAGCCGCGGCTCCTCGGCGCTTACGGCCCGCTTTCCGAGCCGCGCCCTCAAATTACCGGCAGGGGCGCCGGCTTCCGGCTGGGCGGCCCGCACCGCGGAACTCAGCACGTGGCCATCGTCGGCATCGAGTTCTACAACAGTTGGAAAGACCCGGAACATGCCGACTGGGACGTCGACCTCGACCGGCTGTACGGCCCGGGCGGTGATGAATACGGGCGCGAGCTGCGCGGTCCCGCGTCGGGCATCCTTTGGGGAAACAACGACCGCCGGGGCGACCCCATGGAAAACGTCCTGGTGGAGGACTGCTACCTGCGATTCTGCCCCCTCTCCGGCACCAACTTCGGGGCCGATATGAAGAACTTCGTCGTGCGCCGCAACGTCATCGTCGACCACTATCCGCTGCGCGGACACACCATGGGCCTGTGGAACGCGCGCGGAAGCCTGCGGCTGGAGGAGAACATCGTCGACCACTGCGGATGGTACAACCAGCGCGGGCAGGAGCCGCAAATCGGCTGGGCCAACCCGCTCAGCCACAACCTGTACTATTCGAAGTGCTGGAACACGGCGCTGGTGCGAAACCTGTGGTTGCGCAGCGCGTCGATCGGCAACAAGTTCCGCGGCGATAATCTCCGCTCGCTCGGAAACCTGCTCTTGGACGACAACCTGTTTGTCGACGGCGAGTTGGGACCGGGCATCAGCGGCAATTACCCCGGGCCTTACCGCAACGTGAACGTCAACCTGGTGAACAACGTGCTTTCCGACGTCGGCCGCTCCCGGCCCACCGACCGGCACCTGGCGTGGTACTTTCCCCTGGCCGACTGGGACGGCGGCAATATTGCCAACAACCTGCTCGTCCGCCAGCGTCATCCGGATATCAGCAACGCCTACGGCATCCAAATGCAGGCATCGGAGCGGCTGCAAGACCGGGAAACCGGTAAGCCGATCACCGAAGGCCGGGGCAGCCTTCGGGGAAGAACCCGGAATGTGAACATCTTCCGAAACGTCGTACACGGCATTCAGATGTCGGACAGGAACGCCCCGCTGAAACTCCTCGGCCACAGCGAAGGGGGCTTCGAGAATGTCCGCGTGTTCGACAACCAGTTCCAGTGCCAGGTGTACCCGAATACGTTGGCGATCGTCGAGAGCCTGGACGGGGTGGCGTTCGAGAACAACACGTGGTATACCGTTGCCGAGGGCAGGCCGTTCCAGATCGGCTCGGGCGACGCCCGGCGGGAACTGGCCTTCGACGAGTGGACCGCCGCCTCGGGCGAGCGCGGCGGGCAATACCGGAAGGTCGACTACCCCGACGCCGACCGCAGCATCGAGAACTACATGCGGAAGCTCGGCTACCGCGGCACCGACGAGGAACTGTACGCGAAGTTCTTTGAGGAAGCCCGAACGATGCGCCGCGGCGCGTGGCGCGTGGAGTTCACCGCGCGGGCGATCAACGGTTACTTCCGCGAGGGTTTCGGCATGGAACGCTTGCCGCTGGACGACCTTCCGGCCGTCGAGTGCGGCCCCTTCCGCCCGGAGTTCAGTTACCGCAAGCACCTTGGCGACCGTGAATAGGCACGAACAAGGTTGACATGACCCTGGCCGATCCATTCTGGCTTGTGCTGGCCATCCCGCTGGCGATGGCGCTCTGGCTGTGGCCGTTGCCGTCGAGGCTGCTGGTGGGGTTGCGGGTTGCAGCCACGGTGCTGCTGCTTCTGGCCCTGTGCGGCCTGGGTGTGTGGCTGCCGGTCCGCTCGGGTACGGTGGTGCTGGTGATGGACCGCAGCCTGTCGATGCCGCCGGGCAGCGAGGCCCTTGGGCAGGAAGCCGCCGGCATCGTACATTCCGCCATGCAGCCGGGCGATCGCCTGGCGGTCGTGGCGTTCGCCGAGACGGCCGCGGTCGACCAGGCGCCGCAAGCAGGCAAGTTCGACGGCTTTTCGGCCGAGGTGGGCGGCGAGGCGTCGCAGCTTGCCGACGCCGTCGACCTGGGCCTGTCGCTGGTCGGGCCGGAGCGGCCCGGACGCATTCTCGTGCTGTCCGACGGCCTGTGGACCGGGCGCGACCTCGCCTCGTCGGCCGCGCGCGCAGCCGCCGCCGGTGTGGCCGTCGACTACCGCGCGCTGCAGCGCACCGGAACCGGCGATCTGGCCGTCCAGCGCATCCAGGGGCCCGAGTCGGTCGCCCCCGGTCAGTCGTTCATGCTGACCGCGTGGGTGCAGTCGCCGCGGTCGCAGCCGATTGCGTACGAATTGCTGCGCGGCGAGCAGGTCGTCGCACGCGGCTCGCAGGACGTGCCCGCGGGCCTCAGCCGGCTCATCTTCCGCGATACGGCCGTCTGGGAGGGCACCGGCGAGTACGTGCTGCGCGTCCAGGGCGAGGGCGCCGATCCCGTGCCGGAAAACAACCGCGCGCGCCTGCTGGTGGGTGTGCGCGGCGAGCGGCCCATCCTGTGCGTCAGCCCGAAGGGCGGCTCGGGGCTCGCCTCACTGCTGCGTGCCGGCGGGCTGGAGGTGCGGCCGGTGCCCGCTGGTCAGTGCAACTGGACGCTCGAGGAGCTTGCCGGCTACTCGGCCGTCATCCTCGAGAACACGCCGGCGAACCTGCTGGGGCAAACCGGCATGCAGAACGTGGCCGCGTGGGTTTCCGAGGGTGGGGGCGGGCTGATGAAAACCGGCGGCCGCGACGCCTACGGACCCGGCGGATACCACAAGAGTCCGCTGGAGCCCATCATGCCCGTGTCGATGGAGCTGCGCCGCGAGCACCGGAAGCTGTCGCTGGCCATTGTCGTGGTGCTCGACCGCAGCGGCAGCATGGCCATGACCGTGCCCGGCGGCCGGTCGAAGATGGACCTGGCCAACCTGGCCACGGCCGAAGTGGTCGACATGCTCGGCCCGCTCGATCAGTTCGGCTGCCTGGCGGTCGATTCCGTTCCGCACGAGATCGTCCCACTGACCGACGTGGCCGACCACGGCCCCATTCGCAGCAAGGTGCTGGGAATCGATTCGATGGGCGGCGGCATTTTCGTGTACGAGGGCCTCAAGGCGGCCGCACGCATGATCCTGCCCGCAACCGCCGGAACCAAGCACATCATCCTCTTTTCCGACGCTGCCGACAGCGAGGAGCCGGGCGACTACAAACGTCTGGTTGCCGACTTGGGCAAGGCGGGCGTGACGATCAGCGTCGTCGGGCTGGGCACCGAGCGCGACGTGGACGCCGAACTGCTCAAAGACATCGCCCGACGGGGCGGCGGGCAATGCGCGTTCACCAACAACGCCCAGGAATTGCCGCGGCTGTTCGCGCAGGACGTGTTCCTCGTCGCCCGCAGCGCGTTCCTCGAAGAGCCGGTCGGCGTTCGCACGACCGGCGGCCTGACGTCGATTACCCGGCAGCCGCTCGGCGCCTTCCCCGATATCGGCGGGTACAACCTCTGTTACCTTCGGCAGGGCTCCACGCCGGCGCTCGTTTCCGAGGACGAGTACAACGCGCCGCTGCTGGCGGCGTGGCGGGCGGGGCTGGGCCGCGTGTTGTGCTACATGGGCGAGGCCGACGGCGAGTACACGGGACCGGTGGCCGACTGGGACCGCGCGGGCGACTTCTTCACCTCGCTCGCCCGATGGACCGCCGGGCGTCAGCAGGAGTTGGGCAAGGGTGTGGTGGCCACGCAGGAAGTAGGCGACGGCGTGTGCCGGGTGGAGTTGCACCTCGATCCCGAGCGCGAGGCCGCGCCGTTTCAGCACCTGCCGGAGTTGAGCCTCCTTTCCGCCCGGCCCGGCGAAACCGCCTCGGCCCGCCGCGTCCCCATGCGCTGGGCCACAGCCGATACGCTGCTGGCCGAAATCCCGCTCACCGGCGGCGAGACCGTTCTGGCCACCGTCGCCGTGCCCGAGTTGGGCCAGGCTTCGCTTCCCCCGGTCTGTTTGCCGTACTCGCCGGAGTACGTACCCCAGCGCCCCGGCCGCGGGCCGGAAGCGCTGGAGCGGCTGGCGCGGTCGACCGGCGGCGTGACGCGAGTGGACCTGGCGGACATCTGGAACGACATTCCCCGCGCGCCCCAGTGGGTCCCGCTGGCGCCCTATCTGTTGCTTGCCGTGGTAGGCCTGCTGCTGCTGGAAGTGGCCGAGCGGCGCGCCGGGCTGGTTTCCATGGTGGGGGGCCGGATCGCGCTGCCCCGTTTCCGACGGATGCGCCGCGCCGCGCCACCAACCGCTCCTGGGCGGACGGCCGGAAAGTCGCCTCGCCCGGCGAAGCCGTCCGACGACGCACCGCCCGAGCCGCCATCTTCCAAGCCGGCTCCCAAACCTGCGGCCAAAGAAGCGGCGGAACCCGCCGACGACTCCATGCTCGACGCCTTCAGCCAGGCGCAGCAGCGCGCCAGCAGCCGAACCAAGCGTCACTGACGGTTGCGGGCGCGGAACGTTTTCAGCCGCCAAGCGATGTGATGTGGACCAACCGAACTACGCTTACCAACTCCAAGCGGCGAGCCGGGCAAGCCCGTCGTGCTACGGTGAGGCCGCTTGGAACTCGCACTGACAGGTGCCGTTGGTGCGGCACTGGCTCAGTGCGATTTGCTCGCCCAGAAGTTCGGAAAAGAGCAGTTGTTCCATCTCGCACACGCTTCGATCCCTTTCGGCCAGGGTGGGGTAGGGACAAGCGTGGGTGGTGAGGGTCGGATGCTGGGCGACTTCGTCGACCGAAACGGGAATCCGGCGGTTTGCCAGCAGATGGCCGAGCGATTTCATCCGGTCGCGCATGGTTTCCCCCGCCACTTCGCCTTCGTATTGCGACGCCAGCGCCTTGGCCACGCGGGGCAGCATATCCTGGCGCAAGTTCAAGTCTTCGATGGAACTCATCTCGCGCCACAGCACCAGGGCGAGGTCGGTGAAGTTCGACCCGGTCAGCCGGACGGCCTTTTCGGTGAGCCGGTACAGGTAACGCGGCCGACCGCGTCCGCGGCGGAGGGCCTCGCGTGTGATGAGGCCCTGGCGGGTCATTCGGGTGATACGTTGCCGTATTGCCGTGGGGGTTACGCTCATGGCCGCGGCCATTTCGGCAATTCCCATCGGCCCGTCGACACGCAGCAATTCGAGCAGATCGGCGTCGGTATTCGGGTTTTCGATGCTCATCGTTCGGCTCCGTTCCCTCCAGGAGTTTCTAGGCGGAATGTCTCAATTCTACAGCGAACGGTTTTTTTGTCAAGCCACTGTGTCAAAAATGGGCCCTGCGACTTCCCCAGCCACTTGACGCACGACGTTGCCCCGTGAATAATGGCCGAAAGTTTTTCGGGCCAAGGACGCTCCTGCAGCGTCCGGCGGGGTGCCTTGCGTACCATCGTCCGGGCGAGGCTGAGATCGACTGCCGGCCCCCGGCCGACACACAACCCAGAGGTCCCCCTCATGTCGCAAGCGAGTCCTGGGAAAGAGGCCTGGGCGTCCCGGATCGGCGTCATTCTGGCGGTCACCGGTAGTGCGGTCGGCCTGGGCAATTTTCTCCGCTTTCCGGGGCTGGCAGCGCAGTATGGCGGGGGGGCCTTCATGATCCCTTACGCCGTCGCCTTCCTGCTGCTGGGCCTGCCGATCGCCTGGGTCGAGTGGGCCATGGGCCGCTACGGCGGAGCACGCGGCTACAACTCCTCGCCGGGCATTTACCGGGCCATCTGGAAGACCCGCGCCGCACCGTACTTCGGCGTCCTCTCCATGATCATCCCCGTGATGATCTACATGTATTACGTCTACATCGAAGCCTGGTGCCTGGCCTATGCCATGCGGTATTTATTCGGGGCGATGACGTTCGAGACCGCCGTCGAGTACGAGCAGTTCTTCGATGCTTTTGTGGGCGCGAAGGGCCACGGCAACGCCCTGATGATCCCCGGCGAAGGGTTGCTCGGCTCGGCCGTGTTCTTCCTCGTGGTTTGCTTCGTGATCAACTTCGTGCTCATCTATCGCGGACTGACCCGAGGGATCGAGTGGTTCTGCAAATGGGCCATGCCGGCCCTGATCGTCTGCGCCTTGGGCGTCCTGGTGCGCGTTTTGACGCTCGGCACCCCCGATCCGGCCTTACCGGAACAAGACGTGCTGGCCGGGCTGGGCTACATGTGGAACCCCGGCACGAACGACGGCGGAATGCTCAAATCGCTTCAGAACCCGGAAATCTGGCTGGCGGCCGCAGGACAGATCTTCTTTTCGCTTTCGGTCGGGTTTGGAATCATCATCACCTACTCCAGCTACCTTCATCGCGATGACGATATCGCCTTGTCGAGCGTCACGGCCTGCGCCGGCAACGGGTTCTGCGAAGTGGCCCTCGGCGGGCTCATTACCATTCCGGCCGCGTTCGTATTCCTCGGCCTGACATTCGTGCAGAATCCGCCGGGCACCTTCGGCATGGGCTTCGTGGCGTTGCCGAACGTGTTCGGGCAGATGCCCGCCGGAAACCTGTTCGGCTTTCTCTTTTTCTTCCTGCTGTTCCTGGCCGCGGTCACCAGTTCGCTGTCGATGCTGCAGCCGGCCATCGCTTTGCTGGAAGAGGGGCTGGGGCTGGGCCGCAAGGCGTCGGTGGCGCTGCTCGGGTTCATTACGGCCGTCGGCGCCGCGTTCGTCGTATTCTTCTCGCAGGATTTCGTCGCGCTCGACACGATCGACTTCTGGGTCGGTACGTTCGGTATTTACGTGCTCGCAACGTTCCAGGTGATCCTGTTCGGCTGGGTGCTGGGCGTGGACCGCGGGTTCGAGGAGTTGCGCCGCGGCGCCGAAATTCGCATTCCTTCGTTCTTCAAGTACGTGATCAAGTACGTCGCCCCGGTGTACCTGCTGACAATTATCGGGTTTTGGTTTTACAACGAGTTTCTCACCGTCCCCGACGATCCCGAAAAACTTACACGCTTTCAGCAGATTCTCGAAAGCCGCGTGGTGCAGCTTTCGCTTGGGTTGATCCTGATGATCGGCATCCTGTTCTCGCTTTTGATCGCCCAGTCGGTCAAGCGGTGGCGGGCCGCCGAACGCGAACAGGTGGAGGTGATCCCATGACGCCTGGTGGATGGATTGTCATGTTTCTTTCGGTGGGCGGCATGACCAGCCTGCTGAGTTGGTGCATCTACAAGGTCGTCACCACGCCCGGCGCCACCGAACACCTGCACTCGCAGGCCGACATCGAAACGCCCGATGTCGAAGACTGACACGGCGAGTAGCGAGCGGGGGGCGTAAGCCCCCTGTTATTTCCCCTCCCCAACTTCCGCCCGCCACCGTGGACCAAGCCACACGACAAGCGGGTTCTCTTGATCGCGAACGTACGCGACGGCGGCGGCCACTGCGCTGTCGGTTGGCAGCTTTCGTCGCGAGCCCGACTCGGTCCACCAAGTGCCGCTTGTGGGGCATGGGTACTGTCTGTTCAGCTTGCGGCTTCCGTAGCTCTTGAAGTCGCGGAGCAGTGTTTCGGGGTCCGGATCGCCGGGTACGCCGACGGCCATGTGAATATGACCTCGCATGATGGCGACGGCCTCGAGTTGCCAGCCCCGGTGGTCACCCGTTTCGTGGAACTGGTCCAACAAAGCCCACGCATGAGCGACGGACAGGAACACCGGCGACCCTGTCATTGTTTTTCGGACTGCACGGGTTAGTCCATGCATCTTGGCCGCTGGTTTGGTTCCCGGCTTGTTCAGCCGATGCCCTTTGCCGTCGCCGCGGTCGATGTTGCTCACAAAACCCCGGTCGTCGCCCGGCAACCAAGTGCCATAGGTTGTCCACGTCAGTAGCCAGAAACGGTCCATGTTCGCTCCATTTGGCTGTGGCGAATGGGTGGCGCAGTTTCCTTGGGCAGTATAGCTGGCTGTGAGAAGAGGCAACAGGGGGCTTACGCCCCCCGCTCGCCGTGCGCGGGCTCGCCATGGCGGCGCGCCGGGCGCCGTTTACTTGGGTTGGCGGTCCATTGCCCAAAAGATGCCGTTGCGCAAAAGGCGGCGGAACGCCGGCTGGTCGAAATCGTCGGGGTGGCCCAGGGCGGTGTAGAAGACGCGGGACTTGCCGTAGGATCGCGTCCAGGTGAGCGGCTCGGTGCGGTCGGGAATGCTCCCTACCTGTATGAGCGCGGCGTCGTCCCGTAGCGGCGCGGTGTAGTAGAGCGAGCCGGTGCTGTGCCACCGGGCGGGCTCCACGCCCTCAAGCAGCGGGTGCCCCGCGGCGCCCTCGGCCGGGGCCACGTCGCTGCCCAGCGCGTTTGGGCCGTGGCCCTGGTAATTGCCCCCGAGCACCTCGGCGTCGAACTCGGGCCACTGGGCGGTGCCTTCCGGACCGGGCTTGCGGATGTCGAACGCGTGGCTGGAAGTGCGCAACGCCACCAGCGGCTTGCCCGCTTTCAGGAAGCCGCGAATCTTGGCCAGTTGTTCCTCCGGCAGCGCAAGCCGGCGGATGTACAGCACCAGCACGTCGGCCGTGTCCAGTTCGTCGATGCTGCGAATGTCGGCCGTCCCCTCGCCGTGCAGGACGGTCGCGTAACAGCCCCAGCGGTCGCGCAATTCGTGGGCGAACGCGGGCAGCGTTTTGTCGGCGTCGTAATGATCGTCGCTGACGAGGACGGCCACGTGCGGCCGGTTGTCCTCCTCGAATCGCATCGCGGGCCCGCCCAGCAGGGCGCTGCTGGTGGTGGTGGGACAAATGAGCCGCTCGATGTACTCGACCACCAATTCCGTGCCTCGCACGTGCGGCACCTGCGGCGCCCGCCGCGAGTTGTACATCGCGTCGGTCAGGTCGCGCACCAGCACGACCTCCTGGCCGGCACGTACCAGGTTCCGGATTCCAAACGGCCGGCCCAGCACGCACATGTTCGTATGCACGCCCATCACGAGCACGTGCTCGACGCCGCGCTGTTCGAGCAGGTTCCAACATTCGATGCCCGAATCGGTCAGGGCGTCGTCCGGGCGGATTTCCAACGCGACGGTCTGCCGGAGATCCATGGCCTGCTGGTTCTGCGGGCATTGCGGTTCGCAGTCGCAGCCGCCGTCGGCCTGATCGATCGGCCACGGTTGATCCTTTTCCACTTCCAACTGCTTGCACCACCGGTCGATGCCTTCGGGCAGATTCGCCGCACGGGGCGCCTCCCGGGCCCGCCGGCGCGCGGGATGGTCCTCGTAATGCCGCATGCCGCCGCTGGGTGCATGGATGATCAGCGCGCCGCGCCGGCGGGCTTCGGTCAGAAACTCGTTCATCCGTGGTGCCATCTGCTCGACCCGGCGGGTGGCGCCCGCGCACCAGTGCTTCGCCCACATGTCGCACACGATCACGGCCGTGTCCGAGGCGTCCCACTCGACGGTGCGGTATTCGATGCGCGGCGCACCGCCGTCGGCCGGCTGCTCGCCGCGCCGACGGGTTTGGAGCGTGAGCGTTTCGGCCGCCAACGATCCGCCGAACCACGCCAGGAGGATTGCGGCCAGGATTGCAGTGCGGGAAGTGCGTTTCATGGGAGGTGCTCCTTTTCAAAGATGCGGTAGGTCTTGTACCGACGCGCGCCGACCGCCTCGATAGCGCTGTTGATCAGCGTGTTCTCGTCGAGGGTCCACCCCAACTCGGCGCCGGTGTAGCCGAGCACGTTCTTGCCGTAGTCGAGGGTTCGCAGGATGAGCAACTCGCTCAAGCCTCGGCGCCGATGCCCTTCGAGCAGGTGGAGCACGAGCATGCGGGCCGTCTTGATATTCCGCGCCCGCCAGAAAGCACGCGTGGCGCCGATCGGAAGTCCGCAGGTGGTCAGTCGGCCGTCGAGCGGGCGAATGACCTCGTTATAATCGGGTACGGTAATCGAGAAGCCGACCACTTGCCCCTCCTTTTCGGCCAGCAGCACCTGCTGTTCCTCGGCAATCTTCTCCAACCGCTTGGCCATATAGCGCAGTTCGGCATCGGTCAACCCGACCACCCCCCAGTTCTTCCGCTGGGCCATGTTGTAAACCGTCTGACAGTGCTCCACGTCTTCGCGAAACTGTCGGCGTCGGAAGGGGCGCACTGTAACTTTGCTTCGCCTGGCGATGCGTTCAGCCTTCTCGCGCCACCGCTCGACCAGGTTGAGCGGGTCGGTAAACCACCAGGCGTACAGGTCGCGCACCTTCGTGAGCCCCCACGATTCCAACAGCCCCGCGTAGTACGGCCGGTGATGGTTCATCATGAATCGCGGCGGCGTGTCGAACCCATCGACCAGCAGCCCGCAGGGATAATTGGTCGAGTAGTCGATCGGCCCCATGATGCTTGTTCGCCCGCGCGCCTTCAGCCAGCCGGCGGCGGCGTCGAGCAAGGCATGGGCGGCTTCGGCGTCGTCGAAGCACTCGAACATGCCGAAGCAGCCGGTGTTCGCGCCATGCTGCCGGTTGTAGTTGGAGTCGTCGCTTGCCAGGAGGCGTCCCACCGGTTGCCCGCCGCGCGTGGCCAAGAGTTTCACTGCGTCGCCATGGCGGTAGAAAGGGTGTTTGCGGGAGTCGAGGAACTCCTCGACGTCGACCAGCAGCGGCGGCACCCAGTTCGGATCGGCCGCGTAAACGGCCCACGGCAGCCGGCAGAACGCATTGAGATCGCGCCGGGTTTGAACGGTACGCACTTCAAGGGGGCCTTGCGGCGGAGCGGGCAGCGGCGGTAGTTCGGCGGAACTGCGACGCTTCAGTTGCGGCACGTGCACGACGCCGCTTTCGGGCTCGACCGCCTCCGGCTCCGCGTCGAGGTCGTACAGCCGGTAAGTCTTGACGATCTTGGCCCCGCCCTTCTTCAACGCGCCGTAGGAAAGCTTGTTCGACTCCAGCACCCAGGAAAACTCCGCCTCTTGAAGGTCCCAGGCCAGGGCCTGGGGAGCCATTGCGTGCATCAGCAGCAGCCCGATGCCCATCCGCTGGTACTCCGGCAATACGTTCGTGCTGATGATGCGGATCCTTTTGATGCCGCGCTTGTTTCGCAACAGGTGAAAGACGCCGAAGGGAAACAGCCGCCCCCGAATGGCTCGAATTCGAGGGTTGTAGTCGGGCAGGCCGAACGTGGCGCCGACGACGCGCCCGTCGATCTCCGCGGCAATCGCCAACTCCGGCACAATCAGGTGCTGCAGGCCTTTCGCCATGTGCCGCACTTCGTCGGGGCTCATCGGTACGAAGCCCCAGGTGTTCGTCAACGCCCGATTGTATACCGAGAGGAACATCTCGACTTCTTCGAGGAACCGCGATCGATCGAGCGGACGCAGGTTCACGTCGTAGTGCTCGAGAATGCCCTCGACCACCGGCTGGAGTTTCTCGCTGATGGCCGGCAACAGCGAACGGTGCCCCCAGAACGCGTACAGGTCCTGCGACTTGCGCAGGCCGTAGTTCTCCAGGAGGCGTTCGTAATACGGCGGATTGTAGGTCATCATGAACGTGGGCGGCGAGTCGAATCCGTCGATCAGCAGGCCCAGTTCATGGTTCAGCGACGGGTTGGTCGGCCCGCGCAGTTGGAAAATGCCCTGGTTGTAAAACCACTGCCGCACGGCGTCGAACAGCCCGTCGGCCACTTCCTGGTCGTCGACGCTTTCGAAGAAACCGAAAAAGCCGCGCCGTTCCCGGTAGCGTTCGTTGTGCCCCCGGTTGAGAATGGCCGCAATGCGCCCGCACGGCTCGCCGTCGCGCAACGCAAGAAAAGTTTGGACGGAGTTGCGGGCATAGAACGGGTGCGGCGCGAAACCGACCAGTTCTTTGGCGTTCGCCCTCAGGGGCGGAACCCAGTTCGGGTCGTCGCGGTAAAGCGTCCAGGGCAAATCGAGAAACTGCCGCCGATCTTTGCCCGATTCGACCTGCTTGACAACAATCTTATCCATGGGCAATCTTTCGCAAATTGCTCAAATCATCGATTCTACTGTCTTTTGCCGCAATTCGTCAACCGTCAAGAGCCGAATATCCGAAGAGCAGCCGCCCCCCTGGACTGCACGCAGCGGGAGTGGGAACATTTTCACGAAGCCTCGCCCCTGCTTCCGGGCGGAAGCTCGCATACGGTAAAACAACAACCTGCTCCGCCGACCCGTGGACGGTTACCGGCAAATCTCACCATGAACAAAGCACTCGTTACCGGGGCCACCGGATTCATCGGCGCCCACCTCGTCCGCGCCTTGGTGGAACGCGGCGAGGAGATCACCTGTCTTGTTCGCTCCAGTTCGATCGTCGAGCCGCTGAAGCGGTACGACGTGCGGTTGTGCGTGGGCGATCTGACCGATGCGGTCGGCCTTGCCGCAGCCGTTGCGGGGCACGACATAGTTTACCACGTAGCCGGACGGACGCGAGCGCTCAGTGCCCTGCAATTCCACGAAACAAATGCCGAGGGCACGCGTGCCGTGGCCGAAGCCTGCGCGGCCCAGCCGACGCCGCCGTTGCTGGTGAGCGTTTCTTCGCTGGCCGCCGCCGGTCCCTCGGCCCCCGACCGGCCGCACACGGAAGCCGATCCGCCCGCCCCCGTCTCGCATTATGGCCGGAGCAAATTGGCCGCGGAAAGCGCCCTCGCGGCGCTGGCCCATCGCTTGCCGATCACGGTGGTGCGACCGCCCATTGTCATTGGCGGGGGCGACCCGTTCGGGCTGCCGCTCTTCGCGTCGGTGGTCCGGTTCGGTGTCCAGGTACTACCCACCTTGTCGCAGCCGCGGTTCTCGATGATCCACGTGGCCGATTTGGTGGCACTGCTCCTGGCGGCGGCCGAGCGAGGCGAGCGATTGCCGGCCCCGCCGGACGCAGCGGGCCCAATCGGCGCCGGCCCGATGATCGAGCCGGCGTCGTCGGGCACGGCCGGCGATTCCGCCGCCCCGGGGCACGGTTGCTACTACGCCTCGTGCGGCGAGTTCCCGACCCTGGCCGAGTTCTCCCAGATGATCGCCCACGCGGCGGGCCGCCGTCGCGCATTTGTGGTGCCCGTGCCAACGCCGGTCACCTGGTCAATCGCCGCCGTCATGGAGTTGTTCGCCCACGTCTCGCAGCAGCCGGTCGCCCTCGACCTCGACAAAGCCCGCGATGCCACCGCCGGTTCCTGGACGTGCTCACCTCGAAAAGCCGCGGAACAGTTGGGCTTCCGACCGGCCGCCCCGCTGGAACAACGCGTTCAGCACACCCTCGAATGGTACCGCGAGGCACAGTGGCTGTGAGGGGCCGCGGGAGTTGAGAGTGGACTCTTGCAAACTCCTCCCCTCTCCCTCTGGGAGAGGGGCCGGGGGTGAGGGCATGGCGGATCCAGTCAAGCAAGGCAAACCGTTTCCGCTTCAAAAGCCCTCACCCTAACCCTCTCCCAGAGGGAGAGGGGACCTTGTGATCCCGATTTGCAAAAGTCCTGTTGGGAGATGGGAGTTGGGCTGTCTGGATGCGCAATGCGAGTGGATAATGTGCACCTTCCCGGCGATGTCGCGCCAGCGCGCCAAAATCGCTGAAAACTTCTTGCCGCGACAGAAACCCAAGGCTTGACAAAAGGAAATTGATCTGCCAAGATACGGGCCTGCCGGGCTCCCCCCCTCCACCTACCCTAGCCACGCATTGAGGAGATGTCGCCATGAAACGCCAACCGGATTCGTATCGCCATTGGGTCGTCGCGGGCCTATCGCTCCTGGCCGCGCTGGCGGCCGCCACCTTGGCACCGGCTGAAACCGTGCCCGTGACCGCCGCCGGCAAACCGGCCGAAGGCAAGCTCGAACCGTTCCTCGGCGAGCCGAAATTCGATGTGCAGCCGTTGTTCACCGGCGAACGGTTTCCAAACGTGGTCGTCGCCACCGACGGCACCGTGGTGGCCACCTGGGGCAACCGAAGCTACCGGGTGCGCCGCAGCGAAGACGGTGGCAAGACCTGGGGCCCCGAAATCACCGTGGCCGATCCCGGCTTTCACGGCGGCGGCGCGATCGTCGACGAACGCAGCGGCGATATCTTGGTGTTCGTCGAGGCCGGGCATCCGCCGGCCGCGCTGACCGTCTACCGCAGTTCCGACCAGGGCAAAACCTGGCAGAAGCAGGAAACGGTCGTCCATCCCGACGAAAAGGGGAACGTCCCCTCCATGCACATGAACGAAACCGGCATTACCCTGCGGCACGGCAAGCACGCCGGACGCCTCCTCCGCCCCACCCGGTCGTACGACGGCGGGAATGCGAGAGAGCATTGGGCCAAGCACTACACCAACGCCATCTACAGCGACGACCGCGGAAAGACGTGGCACACCAGCAAGCCGTTTCCCGCGCACGGCACGGGGGAGGCCACGCTGGCCGAACTGTCGGACGGCCGCATCTATTACAACTCGCGCCGCCACCTTTCGACCGACGGGCTGAACCCCCGCCGGCGACACATTGCCTACAGCCACGACGGCGGCCACACGTGGAAAGACCTTTCCGTGAGCGAGGTGCTGCCCGACGGCGACCAGGTGCGCGACTACGGCCTGATGGCCGGGCTCATCCGCCTGCCCGTCCAGGGCCGCGATATCCTCGTGTTCAGCAACATCGTTTCGGAAAGCGGCCGGACCCACGGGCACGTGTGGGCCAGCGTCGACGGCGGCAAAACGTGGCCGGTGAAGCGGCTGGTCGACGAGGGCCGCTTCGCCTACTCGTCACTTTCGGCCGGCCGGCCCGGCACGCCCAGCGAAGGCTGGATTTATCTGCTGTACGAAGGCGGGCCGGGGGCGCAAATCGCACGCTTCAACCTCGCCTGGCTCGTCGAAGGCGACCCCACCGGCGACGGCGAAGTGCCCGAATTCCAATGAACGGTTACGTCGTGAGGAGTCGCCGCAAACCTGCTCAGGCCGCGGGCCAGGGGTTCCGGGCACAGAAGCCCAACTGCTGCTCGCACCAGCGGGCGACGGCCAGCAGTTCGTTCTCGCCGTCGGGGCGGCCGATCAATTGGACGGCGGCCGGCATGCCGTCGGAAGCCGGGCCGCAAGGCACCGAAACCACCGGCAGCCCGGCACAACTGAACGGGGCCTGAAACAGGTTGCTGCCGGTCGTTTCGAGCGTAGGCGGGGCGGTCGTGTCGATCGACGGGGCGATCAGAGCGTCGCAATCGGTCAGTAGTTCAACAACGCGCGGGCGGAACTGCCGCTGCCAGGCGAGTGCCTCGGCGTAGTCGACCCCTGCGATCCGGAGCCCTTCGTCGAGCAGCCCGGCAATCATCGGGCCGTATTGCTCGCGGTGGGCGGCGAACATCTCGCGGTGGTACGCGGCCGCCTCGACGGCCATGATGTGCCGATGCAGGGCTTGGATGCGCTCAAGCGGCTCGGGGAACCCGACCGGCGGCAGGGTGCCGCCTGCCTCGCGCAGCTTCGCGAAAGCGGCCTCGACAGCGCCGCGGATCGTCGAGTCGGCCCGGTCGACCAAGGGCTCGATCCGGCCCAGGCGGGGCGGCCTACCTTCGGTGCACTCACCGCCGGCTTCCGACGGCCGCAGCCCGCTGCGCTCGTTGGCCGCGTTGGCCGGGCGGAGGCACTGCCATAGGAGCGCCAAATCGTCCACCCAGCGGGCCATCGGGCCGGGATGGTCGAGGTGGTAACTCACCGGCACGATTCCCGCCGTCGAAACGCGGCCGAAGGTGGGCTTCAGCGTGGCGATTCCGCAATAGCCGGCGGGCCGGACCAGCGATCCGCCCGTTTGCGTGCCGATAGCGCCCGGGCACATCCCCGTCGCTACCGCCACGGCCGACCCGCTGCTGGAGCCGCCGGGCGTTCGGCGCAGCTCGGGGTCCCACGGATTGCGCGTGGGCGAAGGATCGAAGCAGGCAAATTCGACCGTGACCGTCTTGCCCAGGATGACCGCGCCGGCCTCGCGCAGCCGGGCAACGAGCGGCGCATCGCCGGCGGCGACGTGGTTCGCCCGCAGCGGCGAGCCGGCGCGGGTAGGCAGGCCCGCCACGTCGACGATATCCTTGATACCCAGCGGCACGCCGTGCAGCGGTCCGCGGAACTCGCCACGCGCGGCCTCCTCGGTGCGCCGGCGAGCGGTCCGGCGAGCTTCATCGGCATCGACCAGCACCCAGGCATGAAGGCGGGCGTCGAGCCGGGCAATCTGCTCCAGACAGGCCTCCACCCAGGCGACGGGCTCCAACCGGCCCTCGTGAATACTCCGGGCACCTTGGCAAAGGGAGAATACGTCGGGCATGGGCGGGAGACTCATCAGAGTTGCGGGGTTCCACGGCGACGGATTCAGGCATTGTAATGCAAATTGGGGCGGCCGGGTACG
>CAYPWB010000021.1:0-28629 GCA_964414315.1 uncultured Planctomycetaceae bacterium
GATGGAGCAGATTGTCGCCGGTGGCTCGTCGCAGCGCACCATCGTTCTCCGCGCCGCCAAGGCCACGCCCGAGGCGCTCTACAAGGAACTGTTGCAACTGCCGGCCGTCGAAGAGGCCCGGGTGGTGGGCAAGGAAGTGGAAATCCGTGTCGACGGCGACGAAGACGCCGACAGCGAAATCCTCGCCCATTTGATCGGCAAGGGGATCCGCATCGTCGACTTCCGCCAACGGCAATTGGACCTCGAAGACGTGTTCATGACGGTAACCAAGGGAGAAGTGCAGTGACCGAAGCGAAGGCGGCGGTTTCCGAGCCCAGCGACTGGATCAATCCCGTGGCCGTGAAGGAGTTCCGCCAGGCGGTGCAAAGCCGCTGGGTGATGGCCGTGCTCATGCTGTTTTTGCTCCTGGACCTGACCATCCTCGGCGGGTTCCTGCTGCTTTCGGCCGACGTTCACCGCAGCGCGGACGGCGGGCAGGACGTGTTCGTCGCCCTGCTGAGCATCCTGCTGTTCACCTGCCTCGGCTTCGTGCCCGCCTATGCCGGAGTGCGCCTTTCACTGGAACGCCACAGCACCGACATCGACCTGTTCTTCATCACCACGATTACGCCGGGCGCGATCGTGCGCGGCAAGTACCTGGCCGCCATGGCGCTGACGCTCCTGATCTTCAGCGTGTGCATGCCATTCATGGTGCTCACCTACCTGCTGCGCGGCATCGACCTGCCGACGATCTTCCTGGTGCTGGCCGGCTGCTTCGTCGTGTGCGCCGCGGCCAACGCGATGGGCCTGTTCGCCGGCGCGGTTTCCGGCGGGTGGCTCATCCGCGGGCTGGTGGCGGCGGGTGTCATTGTCTTGCTGTTCCAAATGGTCGTCGGCATGTTGGGCATGCTCCAAGGACTACTGTTCTTCGGCCCCGGGCTCTGGGGCCACGGGTGGGAAGTTTGGGCCGGGGTGGGCACGTTCCTGCTGGTCGAGGCGTTGGGCATCGGGCTGCTGTACGTGTTCGCGGTGGCCCTGCTGAGCCCCCGCCCGGCGAACCGCATGATGATCCCCCGCCTGTACCTGACCGGCTGCTGGGCCGCGACCGGGGCCGTCGCGCTCGTGTGGAGTTACGTCCACCTCGAAATGTTGCCGGTGATCGTCTGGACCGTGGCAAGCGTGGTGGCGTTGTGCGCCCTGGTGGTGGCAGTGGTGGGCGAACGCGACACGTGGAGCGTGCGCGTACGACGATCGATCCCGCGCAATCCCCTGTTGCGGCTGGGCGCGTTCCTCACGTACACCGGTTCGGCCGGCGGCCTGCTGTGGTACACCCTGATGTTCGCGACCACCTTGCTGGTCCTCCACGGCTGGCACACGGCCACGACCGGGCTGGGCGGCACGGGCGACGTGCCGGAAGTGTTCACGGGCAGCCTGATCGGCTTCGGGTTCGTATTGTGCTACTGCCTGACCATCGCCGCGGCGCGCCCGGTGCTCTTCCGCAACGCGCCCACGCCGCACCTGTCGGTGTTTGTGATGTTCTTCGGCATGGCGATGTGCCTGGTGCCGTACCTGGTGGCCTTCTTCATCGAGCAGAACTGGTGGCTGGCCTACCCCTGGTACTTCCTGGTGAGCCCCCTGGTGCTGACCGTCAATGCGCGTGCGAACCTCATAGAAACTGCGGAGTGGATTGTCATCGTCTGGCTTGCCCTCAGCGCGTTGGCCGCCGTTCCCTGGGCCCTCGGCCAGTGGCACCGGTTCAGGCCGCACCGGGCGCCGGAACCGGAACCTGTTCCCGCCGCCATCCCGCAGGCAGAAACCCCATGACGCAACCTCCGGCAACGGCCTCGGAACTGAGCGACTGGGTGAACCCCGTGGCCGTGAAGGAGTTGCGCCAAGCCGTTCAGAGCCGGTGGGTGGTGGTCGTGCTCATGCTGTTCCTGCTGGTGAACCTGACCGTTGTGGGCGGGTTTCTGCTGCTGTCCGAAGCCAGATCACCCGCCGGGCCGGCCGGGGGCCTGGTGTTCGGTGTCCTGCTGAGCGTTCTGGCGATCACCTGTCTATTCTTTGTGCCCGCATATACGGGCATCCGCCTGTCGCTCGAACGCAGCCGGGCCGATATCGACCTGTGCTTCCTCACCGCGCTGACGCCGGGCGCGATCGTGCGAGGCAAGTACCTGGCGGCCATGGCGCTGACGCTCTTGATCTTCAGCGCCTGCATGCCCTTCATGATGCTCACCTACCTGCTGCGCGGCATCGACCTGCCCACCATCTTCTGGGTGCTGGCCTCCTGCTTCGTGATTTGCGCCGCCGCCAACGCCATGGGGCTGTGCGCCGGGGCGGTTTCCGGCGGCTGGTTCGTTCAAAGCCTGGCCGCCGTCGCAGTGCTCTATTTCCTGTTCCGCGCGGGCTCGGGGCTACTGGGAATCGTGACGTTGTCGTCCGGTGGTGCTTCGATGTACAGCGCCGGTCTGTCCATGTGGGCGAACTTGGGTGCGTTCCTGCTCGGCCGGGCCCTGGCCATCGGCCTGATGTACGTGCTGGCGGTCGCCCTGCTCAGCCCCCCGGCGTCGAACCGCATGCTGGTCCCTCGCCTGTACATCGTCGGCGTGTGGGCGATAACCGGTTGCTTAGCCATTGCGTGGGAAGGCTTCTACGGGACGGGGCGATCATCCATGGCAACGTGGTCGTCCTGGAACGTTGTCGCGGTGTGTGCCCTGGCGGTGGCCGCGGTGGGCGAGCGCGATACGTGGGGACCGCGCGTGCGTCGCACGATTCCCCGCCGCCCCCTGCTCCGCGGACTCGCCTTCCTCGTGTACACCGGTTCGGCCGGCGGACTGCTGTACTGCACGCTGCTGTTCGCAGCCACGATGCTGGTCGTTGCGGCCTGGTGGGCGCTGATCGGCAGCCTCCATGGAAGCCAGAACGTGCCCGAACTGATCCTCAACAGCCTGATCGGCTTCGGATTCGTCCTGTGCTACTGCCTGACCGCCGTCGGGCTGCGCGTTCGTTTCTTTCCGAACGTTCCCGCCGGGCCCTACCTGTCGTTGCTTGCCGTGTTGGTGGGCGCGGCCGCCACGCTGGTGCCGTGCCTCGCCGTCTTCTTCCTGGGCGGGGACTGGTGGTTGTACCAGCCTTGGGCGCTGTTGGCCAGCCCCCTGGTGATTGCCACCGACCGCGAGCCCGTTTGGGGCCTTGCGCTGGTCGTGCTGCTCGGCTGGTTCGCCCTGAGCGCCGTCGGCGCCGCCCCCTGGTTCCTCGGCCAGTGGCGACGGTTCACGCGGTGCGAGGAAAGCGCCCTACAAGACGAATCGTTCCCAGGGGACTGTCCCGATTTTCGCGGCACAGAGGGCGATTCGTCCAATCGGCCGGCCGCAGGGGCCGCGAAAATGGGACTGTCCCCCTCGCATACAGCGGAGGAGACAGCCCGCGCCGACGACCCGTGAACGGTTACGGAAAGCGCCCCTCAAGATGAATCGGCTCGCGCGGCGGCAAGCAACTCGACCGCCTCTTGGACGGAAAACACTGCCGATCTATAATAGTTCGCGTGGCCGAGGGGTTATCATCGGGCACCCTCAAAACCAACAGAAGGCCGTATCGTCATGGATTTTGACAAGTTTCAGAAGTCGCTCAAGCACCTCGAACGCCAGTTCGGGAATTACGCGAGGCTTGACGAGCGGGACCACCTGACGGACTTGGACCGTGAGGCCATTGCGGAATCGGTCGTTCAACGGTTCGAAACATGCTACGATACACTCTGGAAACATGTCAAGCGTTACTTGACCGAGGAGTTAGGCCTTCCGGACGTGCCCGGCAGCCCCAAACCCGTCTTCCGTTTGGCGGCCGAGAATGCCCTCCTTCCCAGCCCGACGGAAAAATGGCTTCGTTATGCCGACGCTCGTACGGCCACGGCGCACGACTACAGTGGCGAGAAGGCCCAGGAGTGTCTCGCGCTAATGGAGGTCTTCGTGGCCGACGCCATCGCCCTCTACGAAAGCTTGACGGGGGAGACCTGGCAATGATCGGCGTACTCGACATCACGCCTTCCCAGGAGCGAGAACTGCGCTCGCTGCTTCGTCGCCACGTACCCGGCGTTACGGTTTGGGCCTACGGTTCCCGTGTGAAGGGAACCGCCCGGCCCGCGTCCGACCTCGATCTTGTGGTCTTCACTCCGCCCGATCGGCATGACGATGTCTGTGCATTGCGCCAAGCCTTCGAGAACAGCAACCTTCCCTTTCGCGTCGATCTTTTTGTGTGGGATGAAGTTCCCGAGGAGTTCAGGAACACCATGCGTGAGGAGCACGTGGTGGTTCAGGAGGATGGAGACGAAGCCTCCAATCACCAGTCGCTAGAGCCGACGCGCTAAGGCCGCCGCCATGACCGATTCCGCCACCGAATTCCTGACCGAAGGCCAGCAGGCCGGCTCGCGGTACTGCCTGGCGGCGCCGCAGCGGTCGCCGATGGGAACGGCCGGGGCGCAACACTCTATGGGAGGTGGAGCCTATGGCCCGTGACCTGTTTATCGGCGTGACGGAGCAAATGAAAGCGGGCATTCACCGCAGGGCAGACGCGCAAGCCTTGCTCAAGGCGAAGAGGTGGCGCGGCGCCATGTACTTGGCCGGCTACTCGATAGAATGCCTCCTAAAGGTCAAGCTTATGCAAATGTACGTATGCACCAATCTTCGGGAACTCGAAGAAGAGCTCCAGCGTCGCGGACTCCTCGCCGAGCATGTTACAATATTCACGCACCAACTCGAGATCCTAATCCGGCTGACAAACGGGTTGGATCGCTTGCGGCAGAATGTCCAGCTTTGGCCGTCATTCAACATCGTCAACCGCTGGATTCCCGCATGGCGATACAATCCTGATCCGTCCAATCGCGCCGATGCTGTCGACTATGTAACTGCCGTGGACAGCATACGTGGGTGGATTAACAATAACCTATGAAAGGAACCGAAATATGGCGGATGAGCACCTGAAGCAGACGATCCATGACGTCCTCAAGGGAGGCTATTTCAATGACCCCGAGGATCTGGTGGACGTTTCCGACGGCCCCGGCGACAGCATCCATGTTGTCATCGTCAGCCGCAAATTCGACGGTCATCGCATGAAAGAGAAGCACGACTTGATTTGGTCGGAACTCAACCAACACCTCCCGTCGGACGTGTGGGGAAAGGTATCGCTTTCGATCGGCGTCAGCCCGGAAGAACTGAAAGTGAGCTAAGACGCATTCGCCATGACCGATTCCGCCACCGAATTCCTGACCGAAGGCCAGCAGGCCGGCTCGCGGTACTGCCTGGCGGCGCCGCAGCGGTCGCCGATGGGAACGGCCGGGGCGCAACTGGGACGCATGGCCGGCGAAAGCATGGAGTTCATGGACCACCGTGAATACCAGCCGGGCGACGACTTGCGCCGCCTCGATTGGGCCGCCTACGCCCGCACCGACAAGATGATCGTGAAGCTGTACCGGCAGGAGGTGTGCCCGCACCTCGACTTGGTGCTCGACGGCTCCCGATCGATGGCGCTGACGGGCAGCCGGAAAGCGCGGGCGGCGCTGGGTGTGGCCGCGGCGCTGTGTACGGCGGCCGGCAACGGGGGCTACACGCACCGTGCGTACCGGACCGGCGGCGGCTGCCACCCGATCGTCGGCGGCAACGAAATGCCGATGCTCTGGCAGGGCGTTGCGATGGAGGCCGACGACAGTCCGGCCGACTCGTTCCGCACGCTGCCGCCCACGTGGCGGCCGCACGGCATTCGGGCGTTGGTAAGCGACCTGCTTTGGCTGGGCGATCCGCTCGAACTGCTCTCGGCGCTGGGCGACCGCGCGTCGGCGGTGTACGTGATCGAGGTGCTGGCCGCCGCCGACCTCGACCCGCCGCACCAGGGCAACGTGCGGCTGGTCGACAGCGAAGACGGCGGCGTGCACGAGCATTTCCTCGACGCCTCCGCCCTGGCCCGCTACCGCGCCAACCTCCGCCGCCACCGCGAAGCCTGGCGCCGCGCCGCCCGGCAGGTAGGCGCGGTGATGGTGTCCCTCGTGGCCGAGGAGCTTTGCGCCGACTGGAACCTTGCGCCGCTGGTGGAGGGGGGAGTTTTGAGCGTATGATCCTGACCTCCCCCCTCATGCTGCTGGGCCTTCTTGCGCTGCCGGTGCTGGCAGGGGTGTACTGGCTGCGCAGTCGGTCGCGGCGGGCGGTGGTGTCGAGCCTGGCGTTTTGGATCGATCGGCGGTCGCCGCGCCAGGGCGGACGCATTCTGCACCGGATGCAAACGCCGCTCTGTTTCTTCCTGGAGCTTGCGGCGATTGCGCTTCTGGTGCTGGCCGCGGCGGGTCCGGCCGTGCGGATGCCCGACGCCGCCCGCCTGCTGGTGGTCGTGCTCGACGATTCGTACTCCATGCAGGCCCGGCCGCCCGGACCGTCGGACGCCGGCGCTGCCCGCCCGCCCAGCGCGCGGGAACGGGCCGCCGAAGCCGTGGCCGAGGAATTGCGCCGCGGCCACTACGTGGCCCGGTTCGTGCTGGCCGGGGTCCGGCCCCGCCTGATGGGCGAACCGGTCGTGGAGCAGGCCCGATTGGCCGACGTGCTCGACCGGTGGACCTGCCGGAGCCCGCTGGCCGACCTGCCGGCCGCCGTCGCCCTGGCCGCCGAGGTGGGCGGGCCGACCGCGCGGATCCTCGTACTGACCGATCATCCGCCGCATGGCGAGCAATCCGCCGCAGCGACTGCCGGCAACGGTTCCACGGGCGGGCCGCAACCCGAAGATACGGCCCCGCCCTCTTCCGGACCGGCTTACGGCGGGCAGGTCGAGTGGTGGGCACACGGAACCCCGCTGGCCAACATGGCCTTCACGGCGGCCAACCGCACCCGGTCGGGCGAGGGCGAACGCGTGCTGCTGGAGATAACGAACCTTTCCGCCGCGCCCACCGCAACGACGCTCACGCTCGAAGGAGCCGATTTGGCGGCGCCGGAAACGCGAACCGCCCGCCTGGCCGCGGGCGCCGCCACGCAGCTCTTTCTGAATCTGCCCGCCGGGGCGCCGCCGCTGCACGCGACGTTGCCCGACGACGCGCTCGACCTCGACAACCGGGTGCTGCTGCTGCCCGAGGCGGCCGAGCCGCTGCGCGTGCGGGTCGACCTTGCCGACGAACCGCTGCGGGAGGCCGTATCGCGGGCGCTGGCCGCCACGGGCCGCACCGTGGAAGTGACGGCCCGGCCCGAACTGGTCGTGACCGATCGGGCCCGGGCGATGACCGGCGAGGCATGGCAGCTTGAAATCACCGGCGGCGACGACGCCGTCGCCTACGCCGGGCCGTTCGTCGTCGATCAGAACCATCCGCTGGCCCGGGGACTGTCGCTTGAGAACGCCGTGTGGTCGGCGGCGCCCGAGCCGTCGATGGAAGGCTTGCCGATCATCACGGCGGGCAACGTTCCGTTGCTCACCGAAAGCGAGGACCTGGCCGGACGCCGCCGCCTGCGGATGGCCTTCGCCGCGAAAGTGTCGAACGTGCAGGATATGCCCGACTGGCCCATCCTGTTCGCCAACCTGGTCGAGTGGCGGCGGGCCGGGCTGCCGGGCGTTGGCGCGCCCAACGTACGGCTGGGGCAAACGGCGACCGTCGTCCTGCCGCGCGAGGCGGAGGACGCCGAGCTAACCACCCCGTCGGGCGCGGTGCGGCGGCTCGATGCCCAGGCCGGACGCATCGAAATACCCACCGAAGCCGTGGGCCTGTACACCGTCCGCGCCGGCGAGGTCGAATACCGCTTCGCCTCCAGCGCCCTCGCCCGCGACGAATCGGACCTGACCGCATGCCGGTCCGACCGGTGGGGCAACTGGGAAGACTCGCCGACGCACCAGGAGCGCCGCGCCGGCCTCGGCTGGTTCGTCCTCCTCCTGGCCATCCTCGTGCTGGTCGGCCACCTGGCCCTCGTGGCCAAGAGCTTCCCGCGAGGCGGCGCGTGAGAAACGGCCGTTCATGGGCCGGTCCGGAGCTTCTGCCGCTGGAGACGCCGGTCACCGGGTTTGCACGTTGGGAGCGGCCGAATCAGACCGCGACCGGATCGACCACGGTGAGGCCCGGCCCAAAACTTCCGAACCGAGCGAAGTGCGACCCATTGAAGGTCAGCAGGTGCGTCACTTCATGCACATGGCAGACGGCCACCAGTCGAGCGTCGTGTACTTGTTTGCCGACGACAGCGAGCGTCTGCACGACCGCCTTCCACGTCGGGAAGACGTCGGGAGTCTCCGCCAGCAACGGAAAGACCGCCTCGAATCCTGCTGCCTTTGCCTCCGCATCCGGAAGCGCCAATCCTAGCCCATTCAACGCAACAGGCCGTGTTGCGACGTTCCGGAACTCGATCAGGTTCTGGGCCGTCACGTGCAAGACCTCCCCTCGCTCGTGCAATGCCAGCACGGCATGAGCAGCAAGCGAGTGGAAGGCATCAGCGCTATTGGCGAGCCGCGCCAGAATGCTTGTGTCGATGAGGTAGGCCACTACTCGTACAATCCTTCACTGCTCAAGGCCGAGTGAGGCAACGACACACCACAATCCGTCGCAAGCTCGAGGACCGTTCGTTCCCAATCGTCCTTAGGAGCGAACTCCGTCTTGGACGACAGAAATCGGTCGCGCAACACTTGGTCAACCAAGACATCCGGTGGCAGGCCTTGCTTTCGTGCCGACTCATGGAGTGCGGCTTCGAGTTCCGGGCTGAGCTTAATTACCATTCTACCGCTCGCACATCTTCCGTTGTCGACCTTACCCGGTCGAGTGCGGGCAACCCTCCACTTCCGCACACGCCATTCCCATTATACAGCCCGGGCCGGGGGGACGTCAACAGAATGACACAACGGTCTGGTCCGCCCGACCAGTCCGCATAAGAAGCGCGCCAACAACTATTCGAACTTGGGCCCTGATGTCCAGAGATGTTTCGTCCGCTGGTTCCAATAGTACGACTGTTTCGCCACATCGCCTTGTATCCACGCATCGAGTTCATCCATGGTCCACGATTCGGTGATTTCTGCAACACCGCCCAGCGGAACGGTGATGGTCTGATTCAGCGAGCCGCAGAAGTGATTCCCAGCCCGCAAGAGCCGGTCGCGCGGAATACCCGGCCTGGGATCGGCGTCGGCCGACAGATCGCGCGGCTGCGACCATCGCACACCGGAGTTTGGAACCTCTACGATCAGCAGACGCTTCGGCCGTACCGAGGAAACGAATACGACCGTACATGGTGTGGGGCCGGTCCACCGTGCCGATTCGCCCACGACGGCCAGATAGCTCGTGAAGCCCGCCGATTTGGCCTGCGGATCCTCCGGACACTGGTACACGTCAACACGTTCATCCCACAAAAGCCTGTTGTTAGGCCCGTCCCAGGGCTCGTCGAACGAATACCGTGCGTATAGGTCCTCGTAACCTAGGTGCGGCAGCAGCAGGACTCGCCAACTGTGCATTCGGCGCCCCGACTCGTCGGCCATGTGTGTGGGCGGCAGATGGCCGTGTTCCTGTTGATAGGCCATCAATGCCATTTCAATCGCACCCAGATTGGCGCCACATTCCAACTCTTCGTGGCGAACAAACGACGGCCGCTGTGGTGGCTCGACGAGGCATGTTGGAAGCGCCGAGGCGATGGCCCATAGCACGAGGCGTGGGCTCCGAAGCACCAGTGCGAGAAGGCAACCGATCACTGCGCAAACGCCAATGGCAAGGAGCCAATGCGCATAGGCAATGTAGCCCGACAGGCCCACGACGCTCGATACGGCAAAGCAGACTCCTGCAATCCCTGCATCGATAACGTGAAAGCGCACACTCGAGGTACTAGGCGATGGAGCAGCCATTCTTTGAAGAAAATGGGATCGAATTCACATCGCGATTTCCATTTCGATGAACTGGTGCGGCTGCTTATGGTACTCGGCGGCCAGGAACTGGAGCGTTTCCCAGCGGGTGCGATGGTTGGGATGCTCGAACTTCGGCTCTTCTTCAGGCAATGCTTCGAGCACCTTCTTCTTGATGAGCATCGCCCGCACCTTGCGAGTCCGAAGCGCCCCGGCGTTCTCGCTGGTCAGGCAAATCAGGTAGCGATCCTTCGTAACCGGCAGGCCGAGGTCTTGCTTCACCTGCCCGGCCGCGAACCGTTCGGCCACTTCGTTCAGAACCGCATTGAGGTAATACCAGTAATCGTCCTTCGCCAAAGCAAGAATGGGGTTCTTTTCGGTGGTCTTCCGTGCTGCTTTCGAAACAGTGTCGGCCGCGAGTGAGTTCAGGAATACTTCGTCGCAAGTCTTCTCGACGATCGTGCGGATGCGCAAGTACCCGTCTTGCAGCGTGTTGAGTGAAATGTTCAGCCGCCCGAAGAACTGCTTTCGCCGCCACTCCGACATCGCTCGCCGCCTGCCGACGTACCAGCCGACGGCCATGAACAGCGCAGCCGTGACGAACTTGGCCCAATGTTGAAGCACATATTGCTCAACGGCCGTCATAAACTCGTCCATGCTGGTCCCCCTGAAAGAACCCTCAATACGCCCGCAGCAATTCCAAAAACCGGCGGTCGAGGCGGTGGCCGTGGAAGTCGGCGTAGGCGACGTCGTCCCGCTGGGAATCGACGATGCCGAAGCTGCCGCGCAGGTTCCACAGGGCCCAGCCGAAACCGGCGTCCTGCCAGAGGCCAAGCTGGTCCTCGGCCCAGCGCAGCACCACGTCGTGCGGGGTGAAGCGGTGCGCGCCCCATTCGCCCACGTGTACGCCCACGCCCGAGTCGGCCAGCTTCTTCCACGGGGCAACGCGGTGCTCCGCCAGCCATGCCCGGTCGACCATCGTCGGAGTCGAAAGCGCGTGCCCGTCGGCGCCGGGCCGGTAACGAACGACGTCCCGCTCCGGCTCGCCCCAGCGGGCCGTGCGAAGGTCGAGCACGTGCTCCGGCCCGTCGGCCGCCGGCCGCACGGCCAACTGGGTAACGGTCATCCAGTCGCCCTCGGCGTTGTGCAACTCGACGCGCTTTGTTCCGGCCGGCACATCTGTTTGGTAGTCGCGGTCGTAGAGGTTCTGGTACACGTTCCACTGCTCGGCGTACACGACCTCCTTCCACTCCCCCTCGCCCGGCCCGGGCTTGAAGGTCCGCTCGAAGATCGTCTCGCCGTCGGCCTTGACGACCAGCCGCGAATGGCTCGACACCCGGCCCACGCGCACGCGAAGCCGCACGGCCTCGGGGAACGGCCCTTCGAGCACGATGGGCGTTTGCCACTTCGGCTGGGTGGGGCCGAACAGGTGCCCGTCGACCTGCGGAATCGGCCACTGCGGCGTGGGGTACCGGTCGGCCCCGCGCACCCACGACGCGCGGTAGTGGGAGATTTCCATCGGCTTGTAGCCGCGGGTCGACTGGGCGATGCGCCAGGCCTTCAGCCCGGGAATCGGGTCGCTTCCCCAGTTCAGGCCGTCGCTAAGGATCAGCCGCTCGGCGTCCTCCTTCCGGATGGCCTCGACCGCGCCCCGGATGGCCGACAGGTACGTATCGTCGTCGATGTGCGCCGGTTCGTTGACCAGGTTGAAGCTCAATCGTTCCGGGGGGATGCCCCGGTAGCGCCGGGCGAACTGCCGCCACTGGAACGCGAACTGCCGCTGCGGCTCTTCGTCATGCCAGAGGCTGGAGCGGTGCTTGACCGAGGCGTTCACGGTGTAGCCCGGAGCGTTGTGGAGGTTCAGGCTCACGTGCGCGCCGTACTTGCGCCCCAGTTCGACCGCCTCGTCGACGTGTTCGAGCACCTCCTCGCGCAGCTTGTACGGATCGGCCGCGTCGGTCCACTGGCGGTAGTCCATCGGCAGGCGGACGAAGTCGAACCCCCAGTCGCGAATCCACTGGAAATCGGTCTCCCGAAACCGCTCGTTCCGGTAGAACTTCTCGAGCAAATTGAACCCGCGCCACCGCGGCAGCTTCTGCCAAAGCTCGAGCTCGGTCTCTTGAGCAAGGAGGCTGCGGCCCAGCACGGCCGCGGCGGCGGTTGAGGCGAGGAACGTGCGGCGTTTCATGGCAACAACACGAGTGGGTGGGCGGTATGCAACAAGCTTGATTCTTGCCTGGATGAGCCTTGTTGGCAAGTGCCCCGAAGGGAAGCCGATTCGTGATGGCATTGCTGGCTTCCTCCCGGCTTGGTACGATGACGCGAAGCCGTATGCTACCAGCCGCTCAAGCCGCGCTAGTGAGGGTTGGCATTGACGGATAGTGTTCACGTGTATAGAATTGGGCTGGATTCTTGGCTGGGAGGCCCCGGAAAGCAACGCGATCGATGCAAGTTTCCGATCTAAGCCGCCGTCTGGGCTACATCGACTCCCCTAATTTTTTGGGTAGCCGCCAGGCGGTTTTCCAGAAGACTCCAGATTTTGGCCACATCTTTCGGCGTGCGCGGGCTGGCGCGGGATTGCAGGGGGTTTATGTGCTCCGGCCGTCGGAGGCGGCAGCCGAGGCCGTCGTTCCCGTCGTTTATGTCTGCCGCGCTCCCACGCTGCAGAAGGCCGACGAAATCCACCGCCTCGTGTGGAATCAAGATGTCGTACCATTCTTGATGGTCCACACCCGAGCGGGAATCCGGCTCTACTCCGGTTTCCGCCACGTGCGTGCGGAGCAAGGAACCCTGGAAGGCGTACTCGCGACCCTGACCGATTTCAATCGGCTGGACGACGTTCTCGGCGATTTCTCTGCCGAATCGATCGATAACGGTTCCCTCTGGCGCAACCGGGGGCGAGACATTACGCCGGGCACGCGCGTCAATTGGCGACTTCTCGGCAACTTGCGCACTCTCGATCATTGGCTCCAGCGCCAAGGCGTCGACAAAGAACCTTCCCACGCACTGATCGGCAAGTACGTCTACCTGCACTACCTCCGCGACCGCGGGATTCTGTCGCCGAAGAAGCTTCAGCGGTGGAAGATCGAGCCGGCGTCTATCTTCGGCAGCCAAGCCACGCTTCAGGGCGTTGACGCGGTGGTCAAGCGGCTCGACGATTGGCTCAACGGAACCGTCTTCCCTTTGAACCTCGGGCCGCGCTGCCCGTTCGATCAGGAGCAACTTCGCTGTGTCGCGGGCGTATTCGAGGGCGACGAGGTGTCGGAAGTGGGCGACCGGCAACTGAGCCTCGATTTCAAGGCATACGATTTCTCGTACATTCCGATCGAAACCTTGTCGGTCGTCTACGAGCAGTTCCTCCATGCGCCGAAGACGGCCGAGAAACCGGCCGCCGCCGGAGAACGCAGTGCGGGCCGGCAGCTCGGCGCCTACTACACGCCCATTCCCGTCATCAACCTGATGCTGTCCGAATTGGAGGAGCGCCGGCCGCTCACGAAGGGGATGCGGGTGCTGGATCCTTCATGCGGCTCCGGGGCGTTCCTGGTCCAGTGCTACCGGCGCCTCATCGAGAAGGAGTTTCCACCGGGCAGCAATCCGAAGCCGCGCGAACTTCGCGACCTCTTGAAGGCCGGCATCTTCGGCGTCGACTGCGAGGCGGACGCGTGCAACATCGCCGAATTGAGCCTCGTCCTTGCGCTGCTCGACTACGTCGATCCCCCGGACTTGGAAGGCGCACGAAACGGCTTCAAGCTTCCCAAGCTGCGGAACGAAAACATCTTCTGCCTTGACTTCTTCGGGGAGGCGACGGGCCGGCAGGAAGTCTTGCAGTCGAAGTTCGATTGGGTCGTCGGCAACCCACCTTGGAAGCGACTGAAGCCCAAGCAACTGCGCCGGGAGGAAAAGGCGCTGTGGAAATGGATGCAGAGACACCGGAAGGCGTTCCCGGTTGGCGGCAACCAGGCAGCCCGGGCGTTCGCCTGGGAGGCAGGGAAGTATCTCGCGTCGGACGGCGAAGCCGCCCTGTTCCTACCCGCGATGACGTTGTTCGAGGATCCGGCGAAGGATTTCCGAAGGTCCTTCTTCCGCGAGATGAAGGTGCATACCGTCGTCAACTTCGCGAACCTTGCCGAAGTTCTCTCGGCCGGGCGATTCCGAGTTCCCGGCGCCGCGTTCTTCTATCGGCCGCGGCCGGACGCGAATGCGCCCGTGGACGAAGACGAAATCGTGCGAACCTACAACCCGCTGGTGGCCAACCAGGAGCCGACCCGGCCCGTGCGGGAGCGCACTCGCAACGAGTCGTGGAGCATCGTCATCAACGCGAGCGAGATTCGCGACATTCCGACCGCGCACGTGATGAATGGGAGCGGATTGCCGTGGAAGTTGGCAACGTGGGGCTCGGCGATGGACGAACGGCTCCTCACCAAGCTCGAACGGCATTTCCGATCACTGGGGGACCTCGAGGACGATCTGCTCATCGTCGCGGAGGGGCCCGCTTTGGAGGCCGAACACGTTCCAGAGGGAGACAAGCGAAACGTGAGAGTGGAAGAGGTTGTGGATAAGAGGGTCCTGGACGTAAAGGAGCTTGCTCGTTGGCGTAACATCTTCTCGATTCCTCGCGCAGCAACCAAGAACAATGCCAATCACTATGCTAGCGTGCGACGCGGCAGTCGCGGTCTGGCAGTGTGTCGGCCGCCGCACGTCATTGTTAGCGCGGCAGGGACCTTTGCCATCTATACCGAGGAATACCTGATCATGCGGCCACGCCAGATCGGCATCGGTAGCGCGACCGACGACACGGACTTCCTCAAAGCCCTGTCGCTTTACCTCAGTTCCGACTTCGCGTTCTACCATCAGTTCTTTGCTTCCACCGAATTAGGCGTGAAACGAGACCGTGCAACGCTGCGCGCCTTGCGCCAGATGCCCGTCGGCATCGCCAACATGACGCGCAGCCAACTCAAAGTGTGGACCGATCTTCATGCGCAACTCGTGCGGACGCGGCCGGTCCGAGTGGGCGACGTGCGCCGGAAAGGAGCAACAAACGAATCGCAATCCTTCCTGCCGTTCGACCCGGACGACGACAACGGTTTGTTGCCCCTCATCGAGGAACTCAACACGATGGTCGCCGATTCGCTAGCCCTCACGGAGGGCGAAAGGGCATTGATCCACGACCTGGTCCGTATCCGCCTGGAACTCAACGACGGGCGGACCGGCGAGCCGGCCGTGCGCAGGCCCACGGAACCGGAACTGCGCGGGTATGCCCGGCGGCTGAAGGCGGAACTCGATGCCTTCCTCGGCGGCCGGTTGCCCAAGCGCCACGACGTGGCGGTCGTGTATGATGAGCTTTCGGGAATGGTAGCCGTCGACTTGGTGGCCGCCGGCAAGGCGGCCCGCGGCGTGCTGGTTGCTCGGGCCGACGCCCGCACGGCTCGCGAACTGGAACACACCCGACAGCGGCTCCGTCAACAGCGCGCGCAGTGGGTCTACTTCGACCGCAACCTCCGCATCTACGAAGGCACGCGAACCTTCATCTTCAAGCCCATGCAGCGTTTTCATTGGACCGAGAGCCAGGCGATGCTCGACGCACGCGAAGTGATCGCGGAAACCCTCGAAGGTGCAGGAGCGGAACGTGATTGAACGCCGTTCGCAGCAGCCGAGCCGCGCGTCGTCGAACGCCGACGACTACGACGCACTTTTCATCTTCCAGGTCCATCGATTGATCAGACTCGGGTATGACCGCTTGCGACCGCAATCTCACGCTCACGATCAGGAGCCGGCCATCACCGGCGACCTGGTCGAAGCCATTGATGCCGTTCTCGACTATCCGACCGAGGACTGGATGAGGTTCTATTCCTCGCGCGATGATCCGCCGGAAAACAAGCCCAAGCGGCGCGGAAGGCAGCGGCGCCGAGGCAAAGACCGAAAGCGCGTGGACATTGTTTTGGAATCGTCCGACACCTCCCCACGTTCACGATTCCGGTTTGAATGCAAACGTTTGGGACGCCGTTTCAGTGCGAGGCGGTACCTTGGTGCTGAGGGGCTGGGATGCTTTCTACGCAGCGACTACGCAAGCCAAGAGGCCCGCGCGGGAATGCTCGGATATGTCCAGAGCGACGACGAGCAAGCATGGGCAGACAAACTGGAGCGGCTTCTGACCGCCAAGGCAGCCGATTATCACGTCGCCCCGGGTAGCAACTGGCGACATGAACCGGTTCTTGCCGACTTGCCGTACACCTATCGATCGGGCCACCGCCGAGGCCGCGGGAAAGGAGCCATCGAGATCTACCATACGCTGCTGCGGTTTTGCTGATACTCCGTCATTCCCTGAACTCAGCCTGAATCACTTTGCGCTGCACCCATGCCGTGAAGCCAGGGCCGCGCCGCACGCCCGCGCGACGCAGAGCCCTGGATGCCGGAAAATCACGGCGTTTCACACTTCCACCCACTTGCCGGGGATGGGGACGGGCCAGTTGCCTTCGGCGTCGGGCTTCACGGGGGCGGGGCCGCCGAACTCCAACTCGTCGACGATGGGCGAGAAGGCGAAGGTCGAATCGAGCATTTCCTGCCAGGTGACCGTGCGTTCCATGTGGGTGGCGGCCCGGCCCATGATCCCGGCGAGCATCGCCTGGACCGCGCGCTCGGCTTCGTTGTGCGGACGATCCTCGCGAATGGCCTCCAGCAGGTTCTTCCACTCGGCCTGCCACGGGCTTCGAGGTTCGCCCTCGGCGGCCCAATCGATCTGGTCGTTGTCCACCTCCGTGCCCTTGTAGGTATGCACCGTGGCGCGGTGTACATTGCCGGAGAACTGCGCGGCGCGCTTGGTGCCGTGGATGAACGTGGCGAACGGATTGACGCTTTCGACCACCGCCTTGCCGCCGTCGGCGAACGTGTACTCGATGGAGTAGTCGTTGACGTTCTGGCTGCAATTGTCGGGCCGGTCGGATCGGGTGCCCTTGCCGGTGGCGGAAACGGGCCACCCGTCCTTGATCCAGCAGCATTCGTCAATCTGGTGAATCAACATTTCCAGCATGACGCCGGAAGTGCACCAGAGGAAGTGCATCCGATGGCCGATTTGCCAGGCGACGTGGTCGACGTCGGCCGGCGGCTTGGCCAGGTAGTTGCCGCCGCAACTTCGCGTGGCGCGCACCAGGGGAATGTCGCCCAGTTCGCCGGCGCGGATCTTTTCGATGAGGGCTTGCCGTGCAACACTGTGGCGGCACTGCAACCCCGCGGCAATCTTCAGGTTCTTTTCCTTCGCCTGCTCGCCGGCGGCCAAGATGCGGCGGCATCCGGCCGGGTCGGGAGCAAACGTCTTCTCCATGAACACGTTCACGCCCTTCTTCACGGCGTACTCGATCTGTTGCGGACGACAATAGGCGTACGCGGTGAGCATGGCCACGTCGCCGGGCCGAAGGCAGTCGATGGCTTGGCGGTAGGCGTCGAACCCGGCAAAGCGGCGTTCGGCGGGAACGTCGATCCGATCGGCAAAGTGTCGTTCCAGCACTTTGTGTGCGCCGTTGACGCGGTCCTCGGTCAAGTCGGCCATGGCATGGAGCTTCACCGGGCCGCCGCCCACCGAGAAGGCATCGCTCACGGCCCCGCGGCCGCGGCCGCCGCAACCGATCAGCGCCAGACGGATCGTATTATCCTCGGCGGCGTGCACCCACGGCACGGCCGCACCGGCAAGTACCGAGCCGGCGGCCGCGGCGCCGCCCAGTTTGAGCAGGTCGCGGCGAGAGGTCTTTGGAGAGATCGCTTGGGTCGTCGGGATGGTTTCGTGGTTCATGGTCGTACTTCTTCTCGCGGGGGGGGGAGGGGGGAAATCGGTCATATTCCGCATACTATACCACAGGCCCGACCGGTTTGCAGCACAAGGGCCGCGCCGACGTAAACGTGTTTTCCCGCTGTTTTCTCCTGTGCGTGCGAAGGGGACGGTCCCCTTGCCAGGCTCACTCGTCGCGGCGCTGGGGGGCTTGGATCGGTTCCGCAGATACTGCAACGTCCCGGTCGCGCAGGTGCTTCTCGAAGAAGGCCGCCACGCGCCGCATCACCTCGTCACCACCGACGGCGTGGCTGCCGCCGACGATGCGGACGAGCGTCACGTCGACCCCGGCCTCCTTCAACGCGTCGTGGAACATCTCGGCCTGCTCGAACGGCACAATCGGGTCGGCCGTGCCGTGGAGGAGCAGGAAAGGCGGATCGTCGGCCGAAACGTAGGTGATGGGCGAGGCCTCGCGGGCCAGTTCCCGCCGCTCCTCGATGGGCCCGCCCAGCAGCAGATCGACGGCCGAGGGGCGCCGCCCGCTTTCGAGCAGTTGCGGGGCGAGGAAGTTCGTCGGGCCGCAGAAGGGTACGACGCAGCGCACCCGGGTCGAGTGGCCCGGCGAGCCGCCGGCGCCTTCGAGTGCTTCGAAGTCGCCGCTGGTGCCCAGCATGTTCACCAGGTGGCCGCCGGCCGAGCTGCCCCATACGCCGATCCGGTCGGGATCGATATGATACCGCTGGGCGTTGGCGCGGAGCCAGCGGAGGGCGGCTTTGCAGTCGTGGATTTGGGCCGGCCAGGTGGCCTCCCCGCTGAGGCGGTAGCCGACCGTCGCGCCGACGTAATTGCCCGTGGCGACCAGCGGCGCCACGCGCCCCACTCCGCCGGCCTTGTCGCCGCCGCGCCATCCGCCGCCGTGGATGAAAACGATCAGCGGGAGGGGCTTTTCGGGCTCGGGCTGGGGAAGAACCAGGTCGAGTTTCAACGGCCGGCCGCCGCCGTCGCCGTACACGATGTCGCGTTGGACGATCACACGGTCGCCCAAGACGCGGTCGGCAGGTCGCTGGGCCCCGTCGCGCAGCCGCTCCTGCAACCGGAGCACCCTTTCGCGAAACCGCGGCGGCACCTCGACGCGGCCTGCCAGAATCTCGTCGACCATCGCCTGCAACTCCTCTCGGTTCAAACGCCCGTCGCCGTCGCGGTCGTACTCTCGCTCCAACTCGGCCCGCGAGGTGAATCGCTGCGGCGGGCGGCCCTCGTCGACCGGCTGCTCGGCCAGCGACGGCAGCCCGAAGGCTACAAGCAGCAAAACAACCTGCAACTTGAAACAGTGTGGACAGAACATCGGGTAGTCTCCGGGCCCAAGGACATGAGAAACTGAACGCCGTCGCCATTCTATGACGCACCAGGCCGGGCGGGAAGCAGGAAGTTGCCGGCCGGTGAACGGCTTTCCGTACAGCGGCGCCTACGGCAATTCTGGCTTCAGCGGCGAACCATCCTCATCGACCGGGCAGACGGCGCCGTGCTCGTCGAGCGCGGCGATCAGCCGCTGCATCATGCGGCGAAGCTGCTCGGGTTCGGAGGCGGCCAGGTCGCGCTGCTCGAACGGGTCGTCGGCCAGGTGGAACAGTTGATAGTGGGAGTTCCCCGAAACCCGAGTGGGCAGATAGTGATAAATCACCTTCCACTTGCCTTCGCGGTAGCTGGTGAAGTATTCGCTGCGGTGGGGCGCGTGCGGGTAGTGCATCAGGAAAACCTCTTCACGCTCGGCGTCGCGGCGGCCGGTCAGCAGGGTGTCGAGCCGCCGGCCGTCGACCGGATGCTCCGCCGGCGCCTCGACGCCGGTCAGGGCCAAGAGGGTGGGGAACAGGTCGCACACGTTGGCCACCTGGCCCTGGATGACGTCGGCGGCGATGGGCAGTCGCCGCTGGTGCGGGTGGTCGGCGTCCGGCTTCGCCCAGGCGGCGATCAGCGGCACGCGCATGCCGCCCTCGTAATGCGCGCCCTTCTTCCCTCGCAGCGGCGCGGCGCAAGCCACCTCGTGCTGATGGCCCAGCGGCGCGTCGGTGCCGTTGTCGCCCAGGAAAAGAACGAGCGTGTTGTCGGCCACTCCCAGCGCGTCGAGCTGGTCGAGCACGTCGCCGAGCGATTTGTCGATCCCCTCGATCATGGTGGCGAAGGCCCGGGCGGGCGCCGGCTTGTTGGAATCGGCGTAATGGGCGGCGAAACGGGGGTCGCTCTGGAAGGGCGAGTGCACGGCGTAATGGGCCAGGTACAGGAAGAACGGCTTGCCTGCCTCCGCGGCGTCGCGCACCTGCTTATTGGCTTCGATCGTCAGCGCCTCGGTCAAGTAGGTTTCCGTGCCGTGGTATTCTTCCAGGTGCGGTACGGCGATGCCGGCCCGGCGGGTGCCGTGTCCGTAGTTGTCCCGGCCGTAATAACTGCCCGGCGCCCCGAACGAGGCGCCGCCGATGTTCACGTCGAAGCCCAGGTTCAAGGGATCGGCCCCTTCCGAGTTCCGCGGACCGAAGTGCGCCTTCCCCACGTGAATGGTCCGGTAGCCCGCGGCTTGCAGCAAGCCGGCCAGTGTCACGTCGTCTCGCTCCAGGCCCCGCCAGTTCCACTGCGGCGGGCCGTGCGGGCCGGCGTTGTCGCGGTCGGGATTGATCCAGTTCGTCGTGCGGTGCCGCGCGGCGTTCTGACCGGTCATGATCGATACGCGGGTAGGGGAGCACACGCTCATTGCGTAGAAGTCGCTGAAGCGGACCCCGCGTTCCGCGAGGCGTTCCATGTTGGGCGTGCGGTAGAAGTCGTTCAACGGATACCGCTTCGGCCGGCCCTCGGCGTCGGTCAACGACGGCACCGAGGTGTCCATCACGCCCATGTCGTCGACCAGGAAGACGACCACGTTGGGCGGCGGGTCGGCCGCGGCAGCCGGCGCAGCCGCCACGCCGAGTAATAGGGCCGGCATGACCAAAGGCGCCATGCGGCGCCACAGGCCGGGAAACGCCGCAAACGCGGCTGCGGCAGAAACAAACGGGGTCGAGCGAGTGAGCGATTTCATGATGCCTCCACGTGGGAAAGGGTGTATCAAACGGTTGCTACTCTTCAAGCACGGCCGCGCGAATGGCCTGCCCGAGCTGCGCAGCTTGGGCCACCAGCGCGTCGTCTTCTTCAAAGGTGTGCACGCCGACCGAGGCCACCGTGGCGTCGGGACCGTGGATCATCTTGATGCCGCTCACTTCGCACGTGTCGCCGCGCCCGCAGCGGATGCACGGCAGGTTGCCCTCGAGCACCAGGGAGCCGAGGTGTTCGATCCCTTCCTCGGCCATCCAGAAGCCGATTTGGCTCAGCGCCGTGGCCGCGGCGGGAGGAACATTTTTCGCCCCGGGCGGGCAGGCCGTCGTGACCACGGCCACGCCCCGCTTCCCCCGGCTGCCGCCGGTGCGGTGCCGGAAGCAGAACATCCGCTCCATGAACGCCTTCGTTCGCGCGTCGAGGCTGCTGTACGGCGTGTACGCGCCCAACACGAAAGCCGGCGCCGCGCGGAACTTCGCGGCCAGCGAGCGGACGTCGTCGATCACCACGCACTCATTCGCGTTGATGCAGCCCAGGCACGCCCGGCAAGGGGCGAACTCCAACTCGCTCAGCTTCACGAACTCGGTTTCCAGCCCCGTGTGCTCGAGAATCGCTTGCACGGCGCGGTCGGTGTTGCTGTCGAGGATCGGGCTGCCGCTGATTCCCAAAACCTGTGCTGGCATGGGTCGGGCTCCTTGGGTACGTAGGCGAAACGTTAAGGGGTCGGGCGGCGCGGGGCGTCTTCTCCGCTGCACGCGAGGGGGACAGTCCCATTTTCGCGGCGTTTGCGGAGGGGCGATTGGGCGAATGGCCTTCCGCGCCGCGAAAATCGGGACAGTCCCCTGGGAACGGCTACATGTTCGTCGGGTCGTCGGCGGCGTAGGCGCCGGTCAATTGGTCCATCACGCGGCACAGTTCCGCCGCGTGCCGGGTGTCGTGGGTGTAAATGCGGCAAATACGGAAGCTGACCGCAATGCGCCGAAACATCTCGCGGTCGTCGAGCCGCAGCACGCGTTCCGTGCCCGGTTCGTACAGGTAGTTCTGGCCGGCGGCGGGAACGTGGGTACCCGGCCGGTGCACGTGCCGCGCCGTGTCGACCCGAAGCGGCAGGTCGCGCAGCTCCGCCGGCAGGAGGTCGCGTACGGCCGCCTCGAATGTGGCTTCGTTGCTGAGCACGCTGCCGTGCTCCGACTGGCCGGGCGCGAAGAAGATGGTGCGTTCGCAGGCCATGCGCCACCGGAGTTGCCGGCGGAGGAACCGCTGCCATCGTTCGCCCAGCGCGCGCCGGGCCGGCTCTTCGCTGTGCCCCCAACCACCCACCTGGGCCAGCAGCGACCATTCAGTCAACCGCTGGTACTCCGCCAGATGTTCCCGCGGGTCGCCGGGGAACAGCAGGGTGCGCGAGTCGGCGAACAGCTCCTGCAATTCGAGGTCGATCGCCCGGACGGTGCGGTGGAAGTAGATGGCCCGGAACAGGTCGGCCCGGACTGAAATGAACTGCACCAGCGCCGAAAGCCCCCGCTCGTGCACGGTCAGCCCCTTTTCGGTGAATCGGGTGTAGTGCAACAGGCGATCGAGGTCGAACGCCCGGGTGCTGTAGCCCGACATGTACGCGTCGCGCAGCACGAAGTCCATGTTGTCGACGGTGTACAGCCCGCTGAAAAGGCTGCGCAGCATGCGAAGCCACCGGGCGCCCTCAGCCGCTCCTTCACGCGGGCGGGTAATGAGGAACGCAATGTGCTCCGGATGAATGGTTTCGTCGGGCTCGAGGGCCGCGTTGGGGGTGCGCCGCACGCGGCGCAGCAGGTCGCCCAGTTCGCGGCAGATGATCTCCGCGCCGAGCGACTCGTGATTCAGACCGAACTGGGCCAGGAAATGCGCATCGAAAAAATGCCCGAACGGACCGTGGCCCACGTCGTGCAGCAGGCCGGCAAGCCGCATGAGCGACTCGACGTAGCCCCGCGAAGGCAAGTCGGGGCATACCGACTGCAAACTGTCGTACAGCCCCCCCACCGCGCGGCCGGCCAGGTGCATCGCGCCGAGCACGTGCTGGAACCGGGTGTGCTCCGCCGTGGGGAAGACCCACCACGCGGTTTGCAGTTGGTGAATCTGGCGCAGCCGTTGCAGCCAGGGGTGGTCGATGATCTGCCGTTCCGACACTTCGCCTTCGGGCAGCCCCTCGGGCGAGGTGAAGGGGATGTATCCGTGCAGCGGGTCGTGGCTGAGGCTTTCGTTGCGGAACTGACGCATGGCAACAACATTATGGGGCCGTTCGGGCCGTGCGTCCACCCTCAGGGCAGCCGAATGCAAGGGGGCGGCATCGTAAACCTTTGCGGAATCCGGGAAGGATGCGGGGTTTGCGTCAAATGCGTCGCGTTATTGGTTCCTTCGGGCGGTGCCGTAGGCCGCCGCATGGTCGCCGGCCGCGTGAATCGGCCTAGCGTGAACGCCCCAAACGGTTTACACTGCATGCTCTGAGTCAAAGTATGCCTGTTAGCGAAACTGGCCCAAATAGAAAGAGTAAATCGTAAGGAGGTCTTCTGTGCTACGCGCCTTTCTGACATTCTTGATGAGCGGCGGGTTCCTTGTTCTCAGCGCCGGCCGGGTTCACGCCGAGGAGCCGCTCCGCGCCGAGCGCCTGCTCCCGACCACAACCGTCGGCTTCGCCGCGGTAGAGGATTATGACCAGTTGCGCGACCACTGGAATGAAACGCAAATTGGTAAACTGATGGCCGATCCGGTCATGGAACCGTTTGCCGAGGACATGCGGCGGCAGTTTCGCGAGCGGTGGTCGCGCCTCGACGACCGGCTGGGCCTGACGCTCGAAGACCTCGAAGGCGTGCCGGCCGGCGAAATCGCCGTCGCCGTGCTGCAACCGGAACGGTACTCGGCGGCAACGGCCATGCTGGTCGACGTCACGGGCAATGTTCCACAGGCGCAGCAACTGCTGGAGAAGGTGAGCGCCGGCCTGCTGCGCGAGGGCGCGAAGCGGCAGACGTTTGAAGTATTGGACACGACGGTCATCGTGTTCGACCTGCCGGAATTGCCCGCCGATGGCGACGTTGCCCGCGCGCTGCCCATCCTCGCGCCCGAGGAGCCCGACAGGCCCGCCCCCCCGCGCCGCGCAATCTACTTCCTGACCACCACCGTGCTGGGCGTTTCGGACGATCTGGACGTCATCAAAGGCATCCTTTCGCGCATTCAGGGCGCCGAGGGGGAATCGCTGGCCGAGGTGGCCGCCTTCCGGGCCGTGATGGACCGCTGCGCGGCAGACGCGGGCCGCGAAGAGGCCCAGTTCCGATGGTTCCTGCGACCGATTCCCTATGCCGAGACGGTGCGCGCGGCTTCGCCCTCCACCGAGCCGCGGCGCGGCAAAGACATGCTCGACGTGTTTCGGCAGCAGGGATTCCGGGGCCTTCGCGGCGTGGGCGGATACGTCGATTTTGCCGTGGAGGGGCACGAATTGGTCCATCGCACGGCCATCCACGCGCCTCAGCCGTTCACCGGCGCCATGAAGATGCTCTCGTTCCCCAACGCCCCCGGTGCCGACGCCTTCCAACCGCAGCCGTGGGTACCGACCGAACTGGCCACCTACAGCACTTTCTACTGCGACATCCAAAACATTTTCGACCATTTCGGCCCGCTGTTCGATGAATTGTTCGGCGGCGCCGTCTTCCTCTTCGCCGTGTCGCTGGAGCACCTGGAAGGCCTCCCGTCAGGCGACCTTTCGGCCGAGTTGCGGGCAAACTTCGCCGACTTCGACATCGTGCTGCCGGCCAAAGCGACGGTTCGCGAGATGGAGCCCGACCGCGCCTGGGAAATCAAGCACGGCAACGACGTGTTCATCGTCCGCAAAATGGGCGGGGAACTGCGCGCGTACCAGAAACAGGTGGGGTTGTGGGAGGAAGTGCTGGAAAGCCTGAAGAAGGACCCCAAGGGCCCGCAACTCGATCTGCGCAAGGAATTGATCGACCATTTGGGTCCGCGCATCTCGGTATTGAGCGATTTCCGGCTGCCAATTACGCCCACCAGCGAACGGCTGCTGTTCGCCATCGAAGCCCAGGATCCCGAGCAAGTGGCCGCGGCAATCGCCAAGTCGATGAAGAGCGACCCGGCCGCCCGGCGCATCGAGATCAACGGGCACGAAGTTTGGGAAATGGTCGAAGAAGAACTCGAGGACCCCGAGATCCCCGAGGTGCAACTGGGCGATATCCCCTCGCTGCCGCCGCTTACCAATCCGCTGCAGCCGGACGAAGAAGAAGAGGAAGCGGAACTGGAGGAAGAGCCGCGGCTCCTGCCGCACGCCGCGGTGACCGTAGCGCACGGGCATTTGCTCGTGGCGTCGCACCTGGATTTTCTCACGAAGATCCTGGAGCCGGAAGAAGGGTTCCGCCCGCTTAGCAGCGACATCGACTATCGAGTGGTCCAGGCGACGATCGACGAGTTGGGGGTCGATGCCCGATTCGGCCAGGTCTTCTCGCGAACCGACGAGGAATACCGGCCCACGTACGAGTTGATCCGCAAGGGCAAGATGCCGGAAAGCGAAACGCTGCTTGCCCGAATCCTCAACGCCGCGCTGGGCACGGGTAAACGGCACGAACTGCGGGAGCAGAAGATCGACGGGTCGAAGCTTCCCGATTTCGAGGTGGTGCGCCGCTATTTGGGTCCGGCCGGCACGGTCTTCAGCAGCGAAACGGACGGCTGGTTCATCAAGGGCGCCTTGCTGACCAAGGGAGCGCAGTAGCGGGGGCGCATGGACCCCGCCGCGACGCAGTCTTCCTGAAAAGCCGGTGATTCCATTGGTCGGTGCAACCATTCGGCCGCAAGGCTGCGTTCTGCCCGAGACGGCGGACGGCACGACGCAGCGTGCCTGCTGCGTTGCCGGACTCGGTACTTGGAAGCGGAATCGCCGAAAAAGTGTGCAGGGGCACTGCTGAGGGAGGCAGAAAAATCCCCCAAGGATACTGCGCAGCACCCCCTTGTTGGAAGCGGTTTCCTCTGCGACAATCGGACCCTTCGGCGCGTTCGGAATGCCGCGTTGCCGGTTGGGTCACTGGAGATCCGGCGAACTCGAGATGGACCATGCGGCTCCCGCCACGCGGCAAGCTGGGCCGCGCGCGCCGCGCAGGAGGCGGCAACCTGTCCATGCCGGAGCGAGGCGGATGGCCATTTCGACGTACCCGCGGCCCAAACACCCCATCGCGCCTTGCACGCTGGCCGCTTACCTGCGACGGGTGGCGCCCGGCAGGCCGGGTGAAGACGCCGTGTGGCTGTGCGACCTCGACGCGACCGCTTGGGAACGCTTCTCCGAGGCTGCCTGTCGCAGGTTCGCCGAACGGGTCGTGCAGGAGGCGGCGCGCCAGATCATGCATATCCGCGCCGAAATGGCGGCGGAGCCCTTGCCGCCGGTGCCCAACGGAACGCGCCTGCCCGACCTGCAACTCGAAGTGCGCACGTTCAACCGCTTGCATGCCCTGTGGCAGGGGCGGCCGATGGGCGGCTTCGCCGGGCTGACCATCGGCGACGTGCTCGGCCTGCGAGCGTTCGGAACGCGGTGCCTTGTCGATCTGCTGACCAGCATGGAGTCGTTCGGCTTAGGTGTCACCGTGCGGTCGGCCGCCTCCCCGCTCTCCTCCGAGTGCTCAATCGGCCCATCGAGCGAACCCGCGATGGACCGTTCGGCCGGCGCCTTGGCCCCGGTCGTTCCTCGGCAATGGGACGGCCGCGTGGACGGACGAGGCCCGATTCCATCGGCCGTCTTGAACTGTGTGTTGCCGCCGGCCCTGCCACGACTGCCGCTGGAAGACGCCGGGCTGGGGCGTCGCACGCGAAAAGTCCTCCAGCGCTGCGGATTTCAGGAATTGGGCCAACTTGCCGGCATCGCAGTAAGTGAACTGCTCGATTTACCCGGCTTCGGCGTTTCGTGCCTGACCGACCTGGTGGCGGTGGCGCACGAGCACGCCCCGGCCGGCGGACCACCCGCGGCGCCGGCTCGCCCGCAGATGTGTCCGGACGTGGAACGCCTGCTACGCCCTACCCGGCACCTCCGACGCATGCCCGAGCATATCCTGGGCAGCCCGATCCCTCCCCTGCCGCCGGGCGTGCAGCTTCGGCACCTGGGCCTTCAACCGTCGACCCGGAACCGTTTGATCCGCGCCGGCCTGTGGGAAGACCCCGAGGCACTAGCCGACCTGACCCTTCGCGACCTGCTGACGCTGGACCGTTTCGGTCCGGCTCGGCTCGTCGATTTGCTCGAGTGCATCGGCCGTGCACGGGGCGCGGCGAACTGCACCGACGTTCGCGGGCCGCAGGTGCAGGCGGGGCCGAACTCGTCGCGCCGGTACTCGATGGCCGAGGTGCGAAGCCTCCTGGCAAGCCTGGAAGCGACGCCCGGCATCGGATCCTTGGGCCGGGGCGACCCCCGGCTTGCCTCGTGGCTGAAGGCCGTCGACCCCGACCTCGAAACCGTCGGGGAACTTTGCCGGGTGAGCGACCGATTCCTGGCGACCCGCGATATCGCCCGAATCGTCGCCTTCTGCCGCCAGGTGGAACAATGGACCCGCGACGATTACCAGACGGAACTGCTCAGCGTGGTGCTCGGCAAGCGGTGCGGACCGCGGAACGAGGCCATCGCCAAGGCGCTGTTCTGCCTGGAGGGTCGGCCGACGGCCACGCTGGACTCGGTCGGGCGGGAGTACGGACTCACCCGCGAGCGCGTGCGGCAAATCTGCTCGCCTTCCCGGTGGAACCCGAACGCACCGCCGCCCTTTGCCCCGGTGCTCGACCGGTTGCTCGCCGCCGTCGAGGCCCGAATTCCGTGCCTGGCTGCGCCGCTGGAGGCTCAACTCGTCGGGCAAGGACGCCTCAACCGCGGTGCGGCGCTCGACGGCGTGCTTCGAGCCGCCAAAGTCCTCCGACGCACGCCAACCTTCGGCCTCCTTGGAAGCGGCGACCGCCGCATCGTTCTCGGGAACGAACACAGGGAGCAGTTCGGGGCACTCCGATCATTGATCGGCCATGCGGCCCGGCGAGCGGGCGCCGCCCGGGTGCAGGCGGTTCGCAGCCGCGCACGGTTCAAACACGGCCGTTCGCCCGAAAAACCCTTCGTGGTGCTCGCGGCACAGTCGTTCAACGGCTTTCGATGGCTCGACGAAGACACCGGCTGGTTCCTCGTCGGCAACTGGGCGCGGGGCGATCTGGCACGTCGGGTGCGCGAGGTGCTGGCAGTGGCCGGGTCGCTGTCGGCGGCGCGGTTGCGAACCGCCCTGCGCCGCGACGGCTCGTTGCGAAGCGCGGTGCCGCCGGAAGAACTGCTGCTGGAGTTCTGCCGAAGGCTCAAAGCCTGTCGAATCGAACGCGGCCGAATCCGCTGGAATTCCGCACGGCCTCCGAAAAAGACGCACCGCGGCCGCGAGGCGGTGGTCCTCGAACGGCTCGAACGAATCGGCCCCGTCTGCACGAGCGGGCAGTTGATTGCGGAAGCCGCCGGGCATTCCGTCGGGCCCGGCGGGGTTTGGCGAGTCCTGCAGGAGTGCCCTGCCGTCGAGCGGATCGGGCCGAACCGGTACGCACTGCGCCGCAACCGGACCGTGCAGCCCGCCGACGAACGGACGCCGCAATCGCGCCGTGCCGCATTGTGCTTCGAGTGGCTGGATTCCGATCGCTTCCGGGTTGCCTATCGCGTAACCGCCAAGGTGGTCCGTCGGGGAGTGCTGCCGCTGCCCAACGAGTTGGCCGACCGGGTCGGCGGCCGGTTTCTCCTCCGCAGTCGGCCCGGCATTGCGATGGGCCGCATTGGCGTCGAGGCGGGGCACTGGGCCGGACTGGACGTGCCGCTGCAATACCTGAATGCCGAACCCGGCGAAACAATCCGACTGGACGGCGACCTCGCCCGCGAGAAACTCCTGCTGCGCATCGGCGACGACAGCCTGCTCGATGAGTTGCTCGCCGGCGAGGCCGAGGCGTAGGCAAGGCAGGAAAAGGGG
>CAYPWB010000021.1:28729-31105 GCA_964414315.1 uncultured Planctomycetaceae bacterium
CCGTCCGGCACTGGCAAAGCCAGTGAAGTGTGCCACTGGCTCGGCCAGTGAAATGTGCCACTGGCTCGGCCAGTGCCAACGGCAGGAAGAGGGACAAGAGAAGTCGCCCCCTTTTCCTCCTCGCTTCAGCCGCGCGACGCCGGGTTGCGAAGGCCGCTGCAGGCTACTACACTACCGTCATCCCCCGGCCGATTCCGCCGTCGCCACGCTGGAGCCTTGCCATGCCGTACCCGGTACTCGTTCTGCTCATCGGACTGGTCACCGTCCTGGGGTTGATCCTGGTGCTTCGCCTGCACGCATTCCTGGCACTCATCTCGGCGGCCATGCTGGTCAGCCTGCTCAGCCCGGGCGAGCTTTCGGTGCGGATATCGCGGGTGGCCGAGGCCTTCGGCACGGCGGCGGGGAACATCGGCATCGTCATCGCCCTGGCGGCGGTCATCGGCAAGTGCCTGATGGACAGCGGCGCCGCCGATCGCATCGTGCGCTCAATGCTCCGCGCGCTGGGCGAGAAGCGGGCGCCCACCGCGCTGGCCGCCAGCGGATACGTGCTCGGCGTGCCGGTGTTCTTCGATACGGTGTTTTACCTGCTCGTTCCGCTGGCTCGCTCGCTGTGGCAAAAGACCCGGCACAACTACGTCCTTTACGTGCTGGCCATCGCCGTCGGCGCGGTGGTGACGCATACGATGGTCCCGCCGACGCCCGGCCCCGTGTTCATGGCCGCCAGCCTGGGCATCGACCTGGGCGTGATGATGCTCGTCGGCGGGCTCATCGCCGTTCCCACGGCAGTGGTGGGCATGGTGGCCGCGCGGGTGTTGAGCCGGCTGGTCGATATTCCCATGCGCCCGCTGGGCGACGCGCCGGAGCCCGAGCCGCTCGACGACGCCCAGTTGCCCCCGCTGTGGCTTGCGCTGCTGCCGGTCGTGCTGCCGGTGCTCCTCATCACGGCGAAGACGGCGGCCGACGCCTGGATGCGCACCGTATCGCCGGACGTTCTGGCAAGCCCTCGCGGCGAAGTGTGGCAAGCGGTGGCCGGCATGGCCGCCATCGTCGGCAACCCGAACCTGGCCCTGCTCGCGGCCGCGGTCGTCGCCATGGCCACGCTGAAGCACCAGCGGCGGCTGTCGCTTGCCCAATTGGCCCGCAGCACGGAAAACGCCCTGATGAGCGGCGGGGTGATCATCCTCATTACGTCCGCCGGCGGCGCGTTCGGCGCCATGCTGCGCGCCTCGGGCATCGAAGCCACGCTGCGCGATGCGTTCGCCGCCGACGGACAGGGCTCGGGCATGGTGCTCCTGCTGCTGGGCTTCGGCGTGGCCACCCTGCTGAAACTCGCCCAGGGCTCCGGCACCGTGTGCATGACCGTGACCGCCGGCATCATGGCCGGCTTCGGCACCACGCCCGAGGTGCTCGGCTGCCATCCGGTGTACCTGGCCACGGCCATCGGCAGCGGGTCGGTCGTCGGCTCCTGGATGAACGACAGCGGCTTCTGGATCTTCGCCCGCATGAGCGGACTGACCGAGGTGGAAACCCTCAAAACATGGACCGTCCAGTTGACCATTCTCGGCCTCACGAGCCTCGGCCTGACGCTCCTGCTGGCATGGCTCATGCCGATGGCGTGATCGCATGCGGCGTCTCGGGCATGTGCCGCCGCTGTTGGAGTTCACGCTTCAGCGTGCGGATCCAGCGTATGCGTTCCCCGCTGTTGGAGTTCACGCTTCAGCGTGCGGACCCAGCGTGTGCGTTCCCCGGCAGGCGAGCGGGGGCCGTAAGGGCCCTGTTTTTGCCCCGTATTCCGCTTCGACCTCACCCGCACGATCCGTGCCCGAAGACACACCGGCGGTTGTCGGGCCGAAGGCCCTGCCGTTCACCCAGCCCAGGCCAACGGCCTGGGTGAGCCGTGCCGCAGAACGGAGCCACCCGGCCCAACGGGCCAATCGTTGCCCAGCCTACCTTGGCAAGCAGAACGCTTGGCAAGCAGAACGCCCCCATCACCCCCCCGCCGCCCCTCGCCCGGCAAGCACGCACGGGCAGCCCCGAAGCTTGCTGGTCCAGCGCGCGTGGCCCCCGGGGGGCGCCCAGCGGATCGTCTGACTGCATCGGTCGATGGGAGCGAGGCACGCCACGAACTGGCTTGAATCACTCGGTCATGATGCTGGCAAGAGGGATGGAAAGGCAGCTCTGCAGGAAGATGAGTCGACAGAAGTGCTGAATCCTTGTGCCAGCAAAGCGCTGTTCATGGCCCGGCCTGTTGCCCCTGCGGCTACTTCCAGAAACTGATTCGAAGGGAGACCGGGCTACCCCTTGCGGCCAGCGACGTCGCTGCTGCTTCAATGCGCCTCATGCCTTCATTCTGGTCCATCGTCGCGAGAACAAGGT
>CAYPWB010000022.1:0-30423 GCA_964414315.1 uncultured Planctomycetaceae bacterium
CCGGCACGCGGAAACGCGACCTCCAACTCGGAGTCCGGTGGGGCACCTGCGCGAATCCCTTGCTGACACGACACGCGGTTCGTTCATCGGGTTTGTGCGTTCACTGCCGTTCGGGGCTCAGAAGAATCCCCTCCCACCGCCAAAGCCCGGGGGAAAGGGTGGCCGAGGGTTCTGGCGAAAGGGTGCGCCGGCGCCGGCCGCGCGGTGTTGCGCTGCCTCGAGCATGTCGCCCAGCAAGGCGGCGATGGTCCGATGAACCGCGTACGTGTGCCGGACGTCGAGCGTGCCGCGAACGCCCGCGCGCAAACTGCCCGGGCCGCCGACACGATCCCAGCCGGCCTGCTCGACCGTATGCTGCAGTGCGACGGCTACGTTTGTGAGCTTCCCCTGGTATTTCAACGGATCCACTTTGTAGGCCCCGAGTACCAGATTGTCCGGCACCGCCTCCGGCGTGCCGAGCACGACACGATCGTTCACGACCTCCCAGGTGAAAGGCGTTTCATGCAACATCAGAGAAAGCGCCGATTCCAGCGGGACGCCGCTCGCATGGATCGTCACCCGCGTGTCGCCCACTTCGCCGCGAGGGTCGAGCGCGATGGGCACGCCGCTTAGGTCGCTCAAGTATTCGATCGCGTCGGCCAAGGGGGTCTCGACAAACTCCAACGTAAGGGGCGCCGCCAGCCCCTCGGCTACCGTCGGCGAGGCGACGGTTGTCGGCAGTTTCACCGGCTTGCCCGTTACCGGTTCGAGAAGCTCAGCATAGTGCCGCTCAATCTGCCGATGGACCTGGAACGGGGCGGCAATCAACAGCCCGTGATAGGTCCCCGTCAAAGGCACCGGGCCGACCGACGCCATGCCGCCGACGTCGGACCATCGGCTCGGTGCGATGTTCGTGGTGATGTCTCGAACGACCTCGTCCAAGGCGACCCGCTTCCGCAGGCGGTAGAACCGAGTTTCCAGAGTATTCTCGGCGGCGGTCGGCGTTGTGATCCACAGCACATCGTGGTGGATCAGCCATGCGAGCCCCGCTTGCGCGAGCAGTTGATCGAGCGCCTCGGCAAGCGGCCGGTCCGAAACACTCGCGGTAACGGGCATTTCGACATTCATACCGTCCTTGCGTATCGCCGGCCGGTCGATTACGACGTCAATCCCGTGCAAGTCGGCCAGGTAGTCGGCAACGTCGCTCAGCGGGACATCGATGAACTTCAGGGTCGTAGGCCGAGTGAGCGCACGACGGACCGCCCGGCCACCCGTCGGCTGCGCCTCGGCCGCGGCGCCATCACCTCCACGCCCGGGTTCGTCCAGCGTGCGAAGGTAACGCCGATCGGCATCGCTAAGTTTCTCGAGTGGCACGGTAATGACTTTTCCGTTGGTCCGCTGCAAACGGACGCGATCGCCGACAATCTCGACCAACTCGGCCTCGACGGTGAACACGCCGGAATCGTCGGTCCAGGTGCGGGCATCGCACGGTTCGGAGCCGACCACGAGTAGAAGGGAAACCAGAGCAACAAATACCGATCTCATCGCAACACCTTTGGGTCAAAGGAATGGGAACCAAGAAAAACCGTTGCCCGAGAATCGGCGGAAACGTCGGCCTCCGCACAGTACCGTATCCTATCACGGAAGGCAGACTCGGTCAACCGTTCGGCTCGCGGCCTGTGCCGCCCGCCGCAAACAATGCCTGCGGGCCGGAGACGTCGCAATTAGTTGCCGTTATTTCTTGCCCCGCCACCCACGAGTCCGTCGGATGCGGTGGTTTCAACCTCGACGCGCTCGATCACCGAGCCGTCGGCGCCGAACAGCGTGGCCAGTGGCTTGCCCGTCGTCTTCAAACCGTACGCTTCCAGCGTAGCGGCCTCGTCGCGGGGCAGCAGCACTGCGGCGGTGCCGCCGGGCACAGCAGTTCGCAACGCGTAGCCGGCGTCGGTTCGCGCAAGCAGCGGCATTTCCGGCGCGTCACCGTCCATCCGGTACGGCCGGTATACGGCAACGAACTCGACCGTCTTCTGCTCGTCGGGCGTGGCGGCGGTCAGGTGCCATTCGCGCAGTTTGATGCGCGGGCGGGGGTTCGGGTCGTACTGGTCGGTTTGCGTGAGGCGCAAGTTGCCCGGCGCCAGCAGGCCGATGCGGCAGCCCACCTCGTCGACGCGCAGGCGAATATCAGCCGGGTCGTCCGCGCCGAATTGCTCGGTCGCATGGAGCCGGTACTCGAACGACGACGGCTGCCGGGCGGCGAGTTGGTCGTAAATGACGATCAAGTCGGGCTTGACGAACAGCACGGTGCGGGTAAAGCGGTCGAGCAGCAGGTCGTCAGGATCGATTGTCCCCTGGGTGCGGTACGCTTCGCCCGCCTCGCCCACCACGGCGTCGATGTGCGGGGTGGTTCGGAAGTCGATAATCCGGCCGCGCGCGGCGGCCGAGTGCGGCAATTGGCCCCGGCCGCCCACGGTGATGTTGTTCACCGACCGCGTGCTCCACATCCAGTTGCGGTGGTGGTCGCTGCCGTAGATATCGCGGTAGCCGCTGCGCACCAGCAGCCGCTGCCCGTACGCCCACAGCAGGAACGAGTTGTTCGCCTCGTACCCGTGCGACTGCGTGCCGAACGGACTCGACTTGAAGTTCACTTGCACGCCGTCGCCGGCGTCGACGAGGTTCGTGTTCAGGTACGCCTGGCCCGTGCCCCGGAACAGCCGCGAGGCGGACAGGTCGTCGGGCGCCTTGGGCTCCACCTTGGGCAACGTGCCGCGAAGGAAGCCGATGTAGCCGCCGGCTTCCGCCGGGCCGCCGTTCTGCTCGACCCACCATTGCCAGTGCCCGTTGCCCGACTGCGCGGCAAGCTGCGTCATGAGCGGGACGAACTGCCGCGACCGCCGCGGCGCGCACAGGTCGCCGAAGCCGCCGCCGGACTTGCCCGGCGGCATGAGGTACATCGGATAGTAGCCGGCCTGGGAGAAGTACGGCTTCTGGAAAACGTCGACCTGCATAGCGGCGCGCATCACGTCGGCCCACCAGGTGAACCGGGCGAGGTAGCTGTTCCAGTAACCGATGCCCTCGTGCCAGCCGCCGTCCGAGTCGGACCAGACCGGGTAAGTGTTGTAGAACACATTGGCCGCGAACCACGCCCAGTCGTCGGCCCCGTCGATTTCGCCGTGGAAGGCGATGCCCACCTCGCCCAGGAAGTGCCACGCCCGGTTGCTGTGGCTCCCGTACGGCCGCCAGAAATGCCGCGGGCAAAGGTGGCGGAACATCTCCTCGCCGCGCACCTTCATCACCTGCCGGCACCGCTCGCGCTCTTCCTCGCTCAGCAGGTCGTACACGAACGTGTACGTGCGGGCGAAATGGTACGCGTAGGGCATGCCGGCTTCGTCGTTGTAGCGGTAGCCGGTGGCGCCGGTCGGGTCCCACTCGGCGCAGTCGAGCAGGATGCGCCGGGCGAGCTGCCCGTACTCGTCTCGGCCGCCCAACAGCCGCGTGAACGCCAGCGTGGCGGCGCCTTCCAGTGCGTGGATGGTGTACACCCGGTTGCCCCACCATATTTCGCGCCACGCTTCGCTCAACCGCTCCGTGCCGGGCGGATAGGTGGGCGGTTCGGCGGTCGGCGGCGGGTCGTTCAGGAGGCGGTCGCACTGGGCGACGAGCCGTTCAAAGCGGTCGTTCATCTCTCCGGCCGCCAGCCGACGCAACTCCGCCAACTGCTCGGGGCGAACGAAGAGCCGCGGGTGCTGCCGTGGAATGCGGGCGAGCAGTTCCTCGCGCGCCGGCATGGGCATGGCCGCGGCGTCGGCCGGCAGAGAAAACTGCCGCGTGCAACTCCACGCCGTCTTTGCACCGTCGGCGGTCGTGCCGCGGTAACGCCAGCGATAATCGCCGGCGGGTAACGCACGCGGCGGGCAGTGGACGTTCCACTCGATTCCCTCGGCCGTGTAGTCGGGCTCGTCGAAGCCCTTGCCCCGCGTACACTGGACCTCCCACGACGCGATGCCTCGCTGCGGCCGCCAGGAAAAACTCGGCGGATTCGTGGCCGATACGGCCCCTTCCGCCGGCCGGTATCCCCAGTCGCGTTCGCCCGCGGGTTGCTCGTCGAGCGCGATGGGGCCGGCCAGAAGCAGGCTACCGAGCAGGGCTAGGAGACAACACGGTGCGGCAGGCATGATCGGCTCCGGGGTATGAAATCGGACGCGCTCTGTTGGAGTTCACGCTTTAGCGTGCCGGACATCGCACCTGCCTGATTCGCACGCTAAAGCGTGAACTCCAACAGAAGGCGAGCGGGGCCCGTCAGCGCCCCGCGCACCGACTCAACTGCAATGTCGGGAAGGTGTTACTTCCCCATCTTGCGAAGGTTCTCAATACACCGGCGAACGCTGCCGAGCGGCTCGGTGTCGTACGACTCCTGCTCGACGATGTACCATTCCGTTCCGCCGACGGTTTCGCAAAGTTGGAAGATGCGCTTCCAGTCGACGTCGCCTTCACCCACCGCCGCGCCGCGGGGCCCGCCGTGCTCCTTGAGGTGGACCGTGAGCGAACGGCCCGGAAACCGTTCCAGCACCGCATAGGGGTCGCCCCCGCCGCCAAGGCAGTTGCCGGTGTCGAGTTGCATGACCACCTCGGGCTTGGTGCTCTTGAAGAAGAGGTCCCAGCGGGTCACGTCGCCGTCGACCTTGCGGAAGTCGCCGCCGTGGGCGTGGTAGCCGACCACCATGCCGTGTTCGGCGGCCTTCGGTGCCCACTGGTCGAACATGGCGGCCGTGTTCTTGATGGCCTCGACCGAATTGAGCCGGTCGTTGGGCATGCCCGGTACGATCAGGTACTTGTTGCCGAGCGTCTTGTTGAACTCGACCGTCGCGTCGAAGTTCTCGGGGAAGAGGGTATTCAGCCCCGTATGAGTGCCACAGCACTTCAGGCCGTTGTCGTCGAGCAACTTGCGGATATCCTCGGCGCTGTGCCCGTAGTATCCGGCGAACTCGACACCGTCGTAGCCCATTTCAGCCACGGCCTTCAGCACGCCGGGCAGGTCTTTGGCGGCTTGTTGCCGAATGGAATAGAGTTGCAGCCCGATGGGAATCTTCTTCTTGGCGGTCACGTTCGCCCAGCCGGCTGCTGCCCCACAGGTCCACGCTGCCGCGGCCCCGGCGCCCAGTTTCAATACGTCGCGTCGTGAAAGATTCATGGTACTCCTCGTTCAAAGGGTGAGAGACTTGGGAAATGGGTAGTTGGAAAGCCTCATTCGGCACGGATGTCGAACGCGTACAGGTCGTCGTCGCAGCGGATGTACAGCCGCCCGCCGCACACCACCGGGTGGGCCAGGTAGGTGTTCGCAGGCATGTGGGGCAACTCGAACCGGCTGACGATTTCGAACCCCTTGGGACGCACCTCCAGCAGCGACATGGTCCCCTGGTAGCCCAGGGCGTAGATCATGCCGTCGGCGTATGTCAGGGCGACCTTGCCCAGCGTGCGGTCGATCTGCAAGTCCTCGCCGGAAAGCAAGTCGACGCAATAGAACTGCTTGCCGCCGTTGCGGCACGATGCCCCGAACAGCTTGCCGTCGAGCAGGATGGAGCCCGAGTGGCAATTATCCAGGTCGCGCCGGTGCCACACGACGGTGGCCTCGCGGGAATCGTCGGCAATCTTCAGCAGCGAACCGCCGGTGCGGTGCCCGCTGGCCACGAACACGTGGCCCTCGTGGTAGATGGGCGTCAGCGCGTTTTGTGGCGCCCGGGGCGGGAAAGGCACCGACCAGAGCAGTTCGCCCGTCTCCACGTCGACCGAAACGACCGAGCGCTGCGTCATGCTGATCCACTGCCGCACGCCGCGGTGAGTGACGACCGTAGGCGAGCAGTAGGCGGCCGTATGCTCGATGTCGGTATTGGCCCAAACCGTCTCGCCGGTGCGTTGGTCCAGCGCGACCACCCGGCCCTTCTCCCCGCCCGGCATGCAGTACACCTTGCCGCCCTCGACGATGAGGTTTTCGGTCATTCCCCACACGCCGCCGCGGGCGTCGAAGCGTTCGACCAGGTCGAGGTTCCACCGCTCGCGACCGGTGCGGGCGTCGAAGGCGGCCACGCGGCCGTTGGGGTTCAGCAAGTACACCACGCCGTCGTGGTAGGTGGGCGTGGAACGCGAGCCGGGCGTGGCCCGCCGCCAGGCGGGACCGCTGGGCGACTGCCACCGCGGGCGGCCCGCAAGGTCGAGAGCCAGCACCATTTCGGTGTCGTCGACGTTGCCCGTGGTAAAGATCATGCCGTCGGCAATCGACACGTTCGCATAGCCGATGCCGCAGCCGGTGTACTTCCAGGCCAGCGGCGGTCCCTCGGCGGGCCAGCGGGCGAGCAGGCCCGTTTCCGGCGAAAGGTTCTTGCGCTGCGGTCCGTGGAACTCCGGCCAGGCGGCTGCCTCGTCGGCGTCCGGCGTCATCAGCCGCACGGCGTGGATCGACACGGTGGCAAGCAGCGCAACGAAGGCCATCGGCAGAAGAATCCGTGCAGTCATGGTTCCTCCTGGAAGCATGTGCCCATCAGGGGGGTAAGGTGGGCAAACTCCCCCTTAGATTAGCCGACGCAAGGCTCGGAAGCAAGCCGGGCGATGCCCTGGTTGCCGCGGTGGTGTGCACGGCTTCATCTTGCCGTTCGCCTTAGCCCGCCTCCCGGTAACCGAGCGCAACGAGCACGCAAGGGCCGCCGCCGATGGCCGTCAGCCCCAGTTCTTCGGCCCGGCGCAAAGCGGCCGGACTCTCCGCCCCGGGCTGCATCCATACGTACTTCACCCCCGCCTTGGCTGCTTGTTCTACGACGGTCTCGGTCACCTCCGGGGGCGTAACGATCGAAACCGCGTCGACCGGTTCCGGCAACGCCGCCAAATCGGGGTATGCAGGAAGCCCCTCGATCTGCTCGTGCCCGGGGTTGACGGGAAACACCTTCCGACCGTTCTGCAGGTACGCTCGCAGCACCTTGTTACCATACTTCGAACGGTCGGGCGAAGCGCCCGCCACGGCAAAACTCTGCTGCTGGAGAAAGAAGTCGATGCGCTGTTGTTCGGAGGTTGCCATCGTACTGCGTAAAAGTGGAAAACTGGCGTGCACACCGCACACGCCGCGAAAAGGCAAGGCCGTAAACCCCGCCAACGCCCAAACAGGAGGGGCATCCGGTGAAATCATCGTAACCGTTCACAGGGTAGCGTCGCAAAGAGGGTTCGTCAATGCGGACGAGGAAAAAAATTCCCCGTGAACGGTTACGAGTCCTTCGCGCCGCCAGGCTACTTTTGGGCGGGCTTTTGGGCAGGCTTGGCCTTCTGCTTCTCGTCGGTTGGTTTGGATCGGCAGCGCTTCTTGGCCGCAGCCTTCGACGGCTCGGCCTGTTTGGCCGAAGCAGCCCTCTGGGGCTCAGGCTTCCTGGCAGCCGCCTTCTTGGCCGCGTCGGCGCGTTGCCTTCCGGCAGCGGCTGCGCGCTTGGCTGCAAGTTCGGCCTTCCGTTTGCCGGCCAGTTCTTTCTTCTCCTGGTCGAACTTGGCGACGGCTTGGGCCAACGCCTTCTCTGCCTCAGCAGCGACCTTTTGGGCTTCGCCGAGTCGCTTCTCCAGCGTGGCGACGGCCGCCTTTGCCTGCTCCAGTTCTCGGGCGGTAGCGGCAGCCCGCATTTTGACCTGGGCGACCCGCTGCCTGGCCAGGTAAGCCGCTCTTGCGGCCGGCGGCATCTGTCGGAGCCTTTCACGCTGCCGCTGGGCGGCTGCTTGCCGTGCCGCGGCGATTTCGGCCGGCGTCCTGGGGGCCGGTTTGGCGGCAGCCGCACGCTTCGGCGCCGCTTCCTTCTTCGTGTCTTCTGCTATCGCAATCGAAAGCGCAACGGTCAGCACCACAACGATACTCATCAGCGTTCGCATCATGGGAATCTTTCTCGGAAAGGTGAATTTGGGAAACCGTCCAACTCGATCATGTCACACCAAGGTTGCCCGCCCTCCGACCGGGGTCGGCCGGAGGCACGGACCTCGGTTCCAACGCTACTTCTTCTCTCGATGCTTCTTGCCGGCGGGCTTGTTCCTGCCCCGTTGACGCTGGGGCCGGGCCGTCATTTCCGCCTTGCTGACCGCACCGTCCCCGTCTTTGTCCTTGGCTGCCAGCAGTTTCTCGGCACGCGCCGCAGCCTCCGGCTTATCGGACTTGCCCTTCAACTCGTCAAGCGTCAGCTTGCCGTCGCCGTCCTTGTCCCGGGCTTGGAACATCTTCTCGACGGCCTCGGCGCGCTTCTTGGCCATCTCGGCCTTTTGCTCCGCGGTACGAGGCGCCCTTTCGGCCTTCTGCTTCTTCTCGACGGCCGGCTTCTCGGGGCATTTCTTGGGAGCGTCCTCGGCAAGAGCCGTGCCTAGACCAATGCACAACACCAAACCTGTACTCAACAACAGTCGCGTCATCACACACTCCTTCAGTAAGTGGGGAAAGAAAGGAAATCGCGGGCCGCGTGCAGCCATACGAACCCCACACGAACCGCACACGAAACCGCACAGAAACCGCACACGAAACGCACACGAAACGCACACGAAACCGCACACGAAACACACCGGTGCTTTTCAAAGCATTCTCTGAAGCGCGTACTGGCCCGGGCTAAGACCCGACATCGCCCGACCGCTTGCCACGTTCGCTCTTTTGCCGATCTTGAGGCCTTTTTCGCTCCCGCAGGAGCGTTTCCAGTTGCCTCTCGGCCAGCGTATGGCTGTTTCTCTCCAGCTCTTCGATTCGTTGGTCCAACTTCTTCAGCCGGTCGGCCAACGCGTTGCGTTCTTCCACGAGCCGTGCACTCCGTAGTTGCAACTGCTCGAGGAGCGCCTGTCGGAGGGCCTGCCGCAACGCTCCGTCGTCCGGAGTCAAGCGGATTTGCGCCACCAGCAGTTGGATGCGCGACTTGAGCTTCCATTCGCGGAGTTCCCGTTCGTACAGTTCCGGCCCCCGCTGCTGGGCCTCGGCCAGACGCTCGCTGGCCGAAAACAGCGAACTGACGGCGCGTTGGTATTCTCGGGTATCGGTCTTCCTCAGATGTGCAAGCAGCACGGCCAACTCGGGGTGATGCCGGCGGACAAACTCCATGGCGGCGGCTTCACGTTCCGGCGTGAATCCATGTGGACGCTTGGCATGTGTCTGAAGCTCTGGTGCTTCGGACGTACTGCCGGCGGCATCCGCCGCTCCTCCGGCACGCTGCAACTGGCCGAACGCCGAGGCCGTGCCGGCTGCCATCAGCCCCCATCCGCACAACAGTGCCAGATACGTTTTCACCTCTCAGTTCTCCTCAGGGTTTGCAGAACCGCTTTGCTCGGCGCCGCCGGCGCACCAGCCGGCCTCAACGGCTGCCAGCATCCACGACGGCGGATCGTCGACGGGCAGGGAGCCTTCGGCAAGTGGCCCTTGCTGGTCGATCGAACTCTCGGCGAGTAACGAACGCGATGCATCGAGCAACTCGCCGGAATCGGCCGGCTCGGCTGCCCCGAATTCCCATTCGAGCGATTCCAACTCGTCGCGCGTACGGCTCCAGAGCAGGGCCAGTCGCTCCATTTGGGGCCCTGCGGGCTCGTTGGTGGTATCACCGGCAGTCTCCCGCGGCAGGTCGGGGGTCGGCGAACTCCAGACGGCCCAATACGCGCATATCCCGGCCAAGCAGACGGCGCCGGCGACCGTGGTCCAACCCATCCATCGCGCAGCACGATTGGTCCGTCGTCTGCACGCAGCGGCGGACACGGTCAAACCGTCGGTTGGGGCTGCCTGAAGCGCGGCGGTCAGAGCCCGGGAAAGATGGACGGAGCGTGCCACCGCTTCTCGCGCCGCCTGATCAGCGGCAAGGCGGGACTCGAAGGCGTCAGCCTCCTCCGGCGGCAACTCGCCGGCAATGTAGCGGAAGGACAGCCAATCGAGGTCTTCAAACGTTTCCGGTTGCATCGTGTTCCACGTTTGCTGAGCTACTTGTAATCGCGAAGAAGTACGCACTTGCGGAGTTTGGCGAGCGCCGTGCGCATGCGTGCAAGCGCGGTGCCCAAGGGGATGCCAAGTTCCTCGGCAATGGCGGCGAACGTCTTCTCCTCGTAAATGCGCATGTGAACGATTTCGCGCTGTTTGTCGGGCAATAGCGCCAGCGCCGCCCGCACTGTCTCAACCGTCTCGAACCGGATGGCGGGCAGATCGGCGGGGTCGTCGTCTTCCCTCTTCGACCAGGCCGAGCGCCGAATTGCTCGTGCCCCGGTCGCCTCACGGCGTCGAAGGGCCATCGCCTCGCGGTAGGCCACCTGGAACAGCCAAGCCTTGCGAGATTCAGCCGTCGTCGTATGGGCCAGTTGAACCGCCTTGGCGAACGTAGCCTGCAGCACGTCGTTCACCCGCGACGGGTCTCGCAGCAGTCCCAAAAGGAACCGCCGCAGACTCTCCGCGTGGTCGACGTACATGGCCGCGGCGAGGGCCGGGTCGGTATTCTCTTGGTCCACAGTGCTGGTGGTGGTGTGCTTCGTCGGATGGCCAATCCACTCTTAAGATGCGCGAGCCCGCCCCGTTATTGATTCTTTCTCGACATTCTCCCACGCCCCGGAAACGCGGAAGCACAAACTGTCTAGTTTGTCCCTTCCGACACGGCGGCGCATGCCGCCGTTGCACGCAGCCGGCGGTTCAACGCGCGGACCTTCTCCACGATCCGGTCCTCCAAGGTCGGCTCCCAGGGCCCGGCCTCGTAGCCGCCTTCTTCGAGAATGCGCCGGCTGGAGATGTAGCCGCAATAGTCGTTGCTGTAGCCGGCCACCCAAATTAGGGGCTGGCCGGTCAGCTCGCGCTTTAGCCGCAGCGAGTAATCGACGACCACCTCGCTACCCAAGGCAATCAGGGTGACGCTCTCACCGAAGTGGAACACCTGGACCGGGTAGCGAAACGGGCCGGCGGCCTCGTCTGTCCGGTCGAGTTCAACGTACTCCAGGGCGAAACGCAACGGGCCGCGCACGGGCTGCGGGTTGGCTGTCACCGCCGCCTCGACGGCCGTGGCGAGCGTGCGGCCGTGCTGCCTGGCGAACTTCAACTCGCGCCGCGGGTGCGGGTTCTGATCGGCCCCGCACCCGCTCATGAACAGGGCCGTTACGCCCGGGTGGTCGGCTTCGAAGTACTCCTGGGCGTATCCGGCGTAGTCGCCGCAAAACTCGTAGAAGCTGAGCGTGGTATTGTGGCATGCATAGCCGAACAGCACGGCCCGCAATTCGCCCTCGGCATCGCGCACCATGAGCACGGGCACCTCGTGATCGACCGGGCCGTCGGGGTTGGGCCGGATGCGGTAGCCGCGTTCGGTAAGCAGGCGGCGGTTCATGGCGAACCCGGCCCGCGCCCGGCTGTACGACAACCGGGCCGGGGCCAGCCTGCCGATCGCCTCGCCCACCGTCGCCACCAGGACCTCCCGGAGAAACTCGTGGTATGCGCGGGCTTCTTCCTCGCGCCCGTCGCGCGGTCGATACTCCGGGCCGCAGTGCGTGTGGGACGCATTCAGCAGCAGGGCGGCAGGAGGCAGTGCGTACTTCTCCTCGACCTCGCTCTCGACTTCCTCGCGCAGCGAGGTCAAGATGCCGATCAGGTCTGCGGTGACGATCACCACTCGGTTGCCCTCGCCGTCCTCCAGGGCCAGTGCCTTCGCGAACAGGTCCTGCACGGCGCCTTCCGAGGGCTTGTTCCGCGCGGCGTAGCCGGCCATCCACATGGGTTGCTCCGGCGTGATGACAGCCGACGCCACTCCCGCCTTCCACGCTTCGGCGGGCGGATCCTCGGCTTGAAGCGGCAGGCAGAGCATGCCTGCCAGAAACAGCGATGGAACGAACACGAATCGCTTCACACCGTTCATCCTGCAATCCTCCTCGGCACCGAAGGTACGGATTCGTCCGACCTAACCGTTCACAGACCGGGAGGAAGGGGGACAGGTCCGTGTTTTCGGCCGACGGGCAAGCCGCCAAATTAGTCAACTCGCCGAAAAACGGACCAGTCCCCGTCCCGGGCCGTGAACCGTTACGTCCGACCTACACTTGCGGCTCCCAACCCGGCTCGTACTCGCGGGTCCACAGCGCCATGGCGTCGGGATCGTCGAGAATACGGCCGGTTTTGGGGTCGCAGTGCAGGGTTCGTCCCACGCGGTGGGCGATGGCGCCCAGGTGGCATAACATGGTACTGCGCTGGCCCGTTTCAATTTCGGCGTTCAGGGGGACGTCGTCGCGGATGGCGGCGAGGAAGTTCTCGAGGTGCGGCGTATCGCTGCCGCTGCCGGTTTGCTCTTCCAGGAGTTCGTCGCGCATCGCGTACACGGCGTAGCCCGCACCGGGGATGACCAGCGTGCCCTTGGTGCCGTAGAAGGCGGCCCCGAAGCGAACACCCTCGAAACCGCGCAGGTGGGCGCTGCGCCCCTCCCAAGTGACCATCAGGTCGCCGTAGTCGAAGGTGACGATCTGGCTGTCGGGCGTTTCGCGGTCGTCGTCGATGAAGTACGCTCCCCCGCCCGAACTGACTTGCCGCGGATGCCGCGTCATCCCCAGTCCCCACAGGCAGAGGTCGAGCCCGTGGATGCCGTTGTTGCCGATCTCGCCGTTGCCCCAGTGCCAGAACCAATGCCAGTTGTAGTGCACGATGTTGCTGCGGTAGGGCATGCGTGCGGCGGGACCTTGCCAGAGATCCCAGTCGAGCGCCGCGGGCACCTCGGCCGGTTGGACCGGGCCGATGGGGGTCCGCAGGTTGTTGTACCACGCGCGGACGAAGCGTACCTCGCCAATGACCCCTTCTTGAAGCTTGCGGACGGCCTCTTGCAGCGCCGGCCAACTGCGGCGCTGCACGCCCATTTGCACTTTCCGGTCGTGCTTGCGCGCGGCGGCTACCATGAGTTCCGATTCATGCGCGGTATGGCTGCCGGGCTTTTCCACGTATACGTGCTTGCCCGCCGCGCAGGCGAGAATCGCGGCCGGGGCGTGCCAGTGGTTTGCGGTGGCCACGACCAGGGCGTCGACGTCGCGGTCGTCGAGAATGCGGCGGAAATCGGTCACGCCTTGCGGCGCTTGGCCCGTTGCCTTCTCGATCGAGGCAACGCCCTGCTCCAACCGATTGCGGTCGACGTCGCACACGTAGGCCACCTCGACGCCCGGCCGCTGGACGAACTGCCGGGCGAGCGCCATCCCGCGGCTGAGGCCCACCACACCGAGGCGAACCCGGCGGGCGGGAGGATCGTCGGCGGCCCACGCGGAAGTTGAGAGACCGAAGGCCAGCCCGCTCGCGGCGGTCGACCCAAGAAACGTGCGACGATTGGGCAATGAAGTCATTGGTCTATCCTCCACACTCGAGGAAGTGGAAATCGGAAATCAGTTCTGGTCCAGGTCGTCCGGCTCCTGGCGGGATTGCTTCGGCTTCGGGCGAATACGCCATTTCGGATTCGGATGGTCGGGATGCAGGCCGAGCATGCGCGGGGTGGTGGGGCGGACCGGCCCCCAGTTGACGGCGTACGGGTGTTCCTGACAAATGCGTTCCATCTGCTGCCAGTTGTCTCGGACGCGCCGGGCAACCGCCTCGTCCGGCTCGGCCCAATAATCCTGCATCAAGGCGCTATTCTCGACCACAAGCCGCGTGAAAGCCAGCCCCGCCGCCACGAATGCGACACGGTCGCGGTAGATACCGCCGTCGTCCGACACAACGGCCGTGGCATGCCGCAGATGGTCGCCGGCATGGCGCAGCAGATCGTCGGAATAGAGCGCGGGCAGGTTCAGCACGCCGGCCCCATACCCGTGCTCCTCGACGTAGGCCATGCGACCCTGTTCGAGCACTTCGAAATAGGCTCGCACGTGCTCGGCGGCCGGGCCGAACCCACGAGTATAGTAATCGTCCAAGACGGCCGCAGCGTCGCGGCTTGGATCCCAGATCAACTGCGCCATCACGTAGTATTGCGGTCCTTGCGTGGCCCAGTGTTCCCAAACCGCGTCGATAAAGATACCCATGCAGCCCCGCTCGGCCACAAACTTCAGGTTTTCTGCGGTTTGTGCCACGGACAGGTCGGGTAGTCCCTGCTGCCAGCCGCCGGGGCTGCCGGTGTTCGGCCGCCACATCAGGCGGGCTGTTAGCTTGCCCCAAGCTTCGAATTGCTCGCGGTGCGTGGTGCCGCGGGTCGAGCCGCGGTCGACCAGGTGGGTTCGACCGTAGAAGTTCGCCACGCTCACCATGATGACGTTCTCCGCCGGCCGGGCGACCACCGGCGCCGGCCGCGAGTGGCCGTACGAGATCATCAAAACGGAGTAATCCCTGTCCGGATAGCGCTCGCGCAGCAGATCGGCAAGCCGATTCGCAAACGTGATGTGGCGGTCGGTCAGCGCGGGCCGCTCCTCGCGATGGCCCTGCCAGTGGAACATCCGCGGCTCGCCGTCCGGGTGGTCCCACGCCTTGCAGCCCTCGCAAACGCAGTGCCCGCTCATCCAGCCGTCGTTGGGCGAGGCGCTGAACGTGGTGCGCGTCGGGTCCTTGGCCAGCTTTTCCTCGACGCCCTTCAACCACAGTTCCCAAACCTTCGGGTTCGACTGGCACAGCTTGACGGTCCGAGGATTGGGAAAGCCGCTCCGTGTGCCGTCCGGCTGAAGGGCGAAAACGTCGGGGTGTGACTCGTGGTAGCGTTCCCACCAATCGCTGAAGCCGTGCCCGCCGTCCATATCGAGCGAGTGCAATTGGAGTCGCTGGAGCCGCGTCCAGGTGTGAGCCCGGCCGTAGCCGCGGTTGCTCAGGCGGGAGAAATTGAACGCGCCGCCGCGGGAGCGTATTTGCGGATGGTAACGGACCCGCAATGCTGGCACTTCGATCGTCTCCTGCCGCACCACGTCCTCGCCCAACTCGCCCGGCCACAGCCAGCGCACGCCAAGATGATCGTGCAGAAAGGTGTAAACCGCGTTGACGGTGCCGTACTCCTGCTGTTTGCCGACGATCGGCTCGTTGATGCCCTCCACTTCCAAGTGATCGGGGTCCCAGCGGTCGCGCCCGGCGATGACCAGGTGCTTGCCGTCGGCCGCGATGAGGATTTCTTCCGGGTGGCGGAAGTCGAAATCGAGATCGGGGAACAGCTCCTTCAGCACCGGTTGGTATCCGACCCAAATGGCCGACACGGGCAGGGGTTCGGGCCGGCCCTCGAGCACCTCGGGCCGCGCGCCGCTCGTCTTTTCGATGTACTCGGCAAGTTCGTGGGCCGCACGGCGGGTCATCGGCGGGGCGCCCTCGAAGACCACAATCGGGGCACGGCTCGCGCCTTCTTCGACAAGGACCAGCTTCGAATCATGGCCGGAATCGTCCCGAGCCTCGTTGACCGAAACGGGGGGCGCGGCTGCCGTCACCCACTTCGGCGGGCAGCCGTCGCCGGTCGCTTCGCCGTCGAGCAGCCAGGCGAGGTTGAAGCGAGCGATCGTACAGCCGGCATATTGCACGCCTTCCTCGCCGTGCTCGAACTGGAGGTAAATCCAACCCTCGCTCGGCGTGCCGGGGCGCCCGGCGGCCAGCGACGAGTACGCGCTGAGCCCCTCGTGTACCAGTCGTTTGACGGGCCAGGTGCTGCCGCCATCGAAGCTGGCCCATACGGTCAGGCGGATGCGTTCGTGCCCGTCGTGGTCGGCGTTGCTGTACAGCAGGACGTCGCGCCCTTCGACCGGCAGGCGGACGAAGCCGGCGAGCATGCCGAAATGGCCGTTGTAGTTCGCCCCGCGACGTTCGGCGCCGCGGTAGCGCGGGCCGTCGGGGATGGCGCGCGCGAACGCCGCATCGCGCCAGGTGCGGCCGCCGTCGTCGCTGAAGGCAAACAGCCGCTCGTGCCGGAACGGTTCGCCTTCCGGGAACAAGCTCAGCCGCGCGGTGTAAACCAGCCGGCCGTCGGAAAGCTCCACGAGCGCCCCCTCGCCGGTCCCCTCGACTGGAAACGGTTCGCCGGCCAGCCAGTTCCGCCCGCCGTCGTCGCTGTAGATCACGGTGCAGTAGCGGTCGGGCGAGCGGCGGTATACGCGGGCGGGCCGGATGAGCCGCCCGGCGTGCGGTCCGTGGGCGAGCGTCGTGCCGCATTCGCTCATGTGAAGCGAGGGGACGAAATCGCGGCTGTCCGGGTGAAACTCGGCCTGTGCCCGCTGCCACGTCTTCCCGTCGTCGGTACTGCGATACACGGCGCGCGGGGCGGTGGTGCCGTCGCGGGCCGGATGCTCGGGATGGACGAACAGCAAGACGTCGCCCTGCGGCTCGCGCACCGTCGCGCCGCCGCCGTGGATGCCGTCGCCCACGCCGATTTCCGGGCCCCAGGTTTCGCCACCGTCTTCGCTCCGCCGCACCCGAACGGCCCGGCTGCCCCAAGTGGCCAGTATCGTGCCGTCGCGGGTCACGACGACGTTGGGGAACCGTTCGCCGTCAAAGAGCTTTTGCGTGGCGAACTGCGGTTCCCCCAGAAACGGCGCTAATTCGCCTTCGCGCTTCGGCTCCGCGGCGGCAAGCATCGAGGCTGCCGCCAAAACGACCGCTGCGGCTGCCATGCCGCATGACCTCAGTAAACTCGGGCAGAGCGGGATCATTGGGTGTCTCCTATACCACGTCAATGGAAGTCAGCGTTCATTCCGCATTCCCGGCCCGGCTCCGGGAATCACGCAGCGGAAGCCGACCGGGGTCCAGTTGTTCACTTGCGGGGGCGAGGCGAACCGGGCGGTGGTGCGGCTCAGACGCTCGTCGTAAAGGCTGCTGCCCCCGCGCATCGCCTTGAGGCTGCCGGTTGCCGGGCCGGTGGGGTTCCGCCGCGGCGCGAGGCGGTAGTACTCGTAGTCGTACCAGTCGCGCACCCACTCCCAAACGTTGCCGGCCATGTCCATCACGCCGTAGGGGCTCGCACCGTCGGGCCGGCTGTCCACGGGCCGGAACCCTTCGTTGAACTTGTACAACGTCTCTTCCATGCTAACGCATTTGGTCGGGGCCCACCGATCACCCCAGGGGTATTGGCGGCCGTCGGTGCCGCGGGCCGCTTTCTCCCACTGGGCCTCGGTGGGCAGGTCGGCCCCGGCCCAGCGGGCGTACGCGCGGCTGTCGTACCAGTTCGCCTGCGCGGCGTAGGTGTTCGGGTTGCCCGGCGGATCGGCGTGCATTGCCTGGCCCCAAGGCGGCTCGAACTCCTTGCCCATGGCCTTGCAGAACTTCCGGTATTGCCCCAAAGTGACCGGGTACTTGTAGATCCAGTAGCCGTCCAGGTAGACGTCGGCCTGCGGGCCTTCGTCGCCGCCGGCCGCGTCCGACTCGCTGCCGCGCAAGAACGTGCCTGCTGGGATCCACACCAGGTCGGCGCCGTCGATTTCGTTCACCGCCGTGTTCACGCCGGTGATGCGGATGCGCGGTTGCACGGCGTCGCCGTCGGCGAACACTTCCTCGCCAAGCGGGGCCGCTTCCGCATGGAGCCGCTGCGTTGGCAAACGATGCTTCTCCAGGCGGCCGTCCTCGCCTTCCGGCGCGGCCCCAATCAAACGCACTTCGAGCAGGTGGTCTGCAACCGCCGGATGCAGATGCACGGCGGTCCAACCGGCGGCGGGCGTCGTCAACACGGCAACGACGCCATCGCCCCGGTCGAGACGCACCACGAGGTCGCCCTTGGCGTCCTCCAGCGGCAGTTCGACCGTTTCGTCGTCGCGGACGGCGGAGACGGCGTCCCACTTCTCGTCCATGGCGTCGAGGCCCTCGTATCCCGGCGGCCGCTCACCCGCCTTGACGAGCCGAATACCGCCCGGCTCGGCGTAGCGCAGATCGATCCATTGACTGATGCCCCCGCCGCGGACGCTCACCTTGGCCTTCTGCGGCTCGGGCAGGGCCAGTCGCCAGCGGGTGGTGAACGATTGCGCCAGCTCCAGCCCGCCCGTGTAGGTGCGATCGACTTGCAGGCCGTCGTCGGTCAACTCCACTGTGCGGTGCAGGTAGTTGTCGGCCGTGAATTCTTTGGGCGAGAGGAGCAGTTCGGTGTGCAGCCGATCCGGGTGCGGGTTGCTGAAGTCGGTCCAGAGCGTCGCCCATGCGGCCGCCGGTCGCACGCGGCGGGCGCGGCCCTCGGCGTCGGGTTGGGTCCTCGGCAGCCACACCTGGGCGAATACGTCGCCGAAGTCGTCGGCGTATCCGGCCTGCGCGCCGCGGGCGTGGAGTAGTTCGCGTCCGGTGTGCTTGTCGACCGCGCTGGTGATTTGTCCGGCCAGGTCGGGACACACGGCGGCAGCCATCGCGGTCCCCGTCAGTTCGACCAGCGGCCCTCCCCGGTTGCGAGCGTACCGGGCCGCATCGATCATGTCGCGGCCGTGCTGCGCCCGTCGGAGGCTGGCAGGCACGTGCGGGCAGGCGCCCGGCACGAACCAGGGCGTGCCATCCGCGGCGCAAGCGACCGGCCCCCAAGCGCCGGCGTACCGGGCCGCTTCCATGACGACCGCGTCGAGCGACGCGATGCGCACGGCCCGGAGATTCTCGCGCTGCGCCTCGGTGGAAGAGGCTTCCGCCGAGGCCTGTGCCCGGTCCATCGCGGCGATCATCTTCTCGCGCACCGAGGCGTGAAACACCTTCTGCATGGTCAGCCGGGTCCAGCCGGTCCAGCGTACGGCGCTGGGTACGTGCAGGGTGTCGTCGTAAGCGTGCTGCCCCAGTTTGAGGTAGTCCCACACGTGCGGCGCGGCGGCTTCGCCGTAGTTGTGCTCGAGGAATTCGCGGATCAGTGCGTCGGCGTCGGCATTCGGGTTCCAGGCCAGCTTCATGTACAGCCAGTTGAGCATTTGGCTCCATGGGCCGCCGCATGTTTGCGGATTGATGCCGTACACGCCGCAGTCGATCATGTAGCGGACATTCTCCGCCACGTAGAACATCGATGGCCATTCCGGCCGGAACGAATCCCAGTGCCATACGGTCACGCGGTTCGGGGCGATCTTCGGCCACTCCCTCAGCGCCCGGGCGTAGTCGCGGTTTGCCGGGTTGTCGAGGATCGGCCCCATCTGGTCGCCGGCCGCGTTCTTGCTCAACGCGCTCGACACGACGTTGATCCACAAGTTCTTGTGCGGTTTGAGCGTTTGCGGGGCATCGAGGCTGTTGAAGTAGGCGAACGTGATGACCTGCAAGTCGGGATGCGTCTTGCCGACGATCTCCAACGTGCGGTTGAGCGCGAGGATCAGGGGCGCCGCCTCCGACTGCTCCCGGCGGACCAGCTTGCGGCATTCCGCACAGTGGCAGGCAATGAATCCGTCGCCCTGCCCGGCGTTGACGATGCCGGAAAAGTCCTCGGGGCGGTCGCCGATGATTGCGCGGGCGAGGTACTCGGGCAGCCGCCGGGCCGTGCCGCAAATGCCCATGTTGAACTTCTCCGGGCGGCGCTCGCCGTCCTTGGTCATGGGGTAGAACTCGGGGTGCCCGGCGAACAGACCCTCGATCACCTCGCCACGGCGCTTGATGTTTTCCGGGGGGAGCAGTTGGTACATATTGTGGCCCGAAGCCAGCGCGCCGCTCACGTGGTCGCCATGCCCGATGCCGCGGTTCTTGAGCACCCAGGGGTAACTGCCCATCTGAAAGATCAGTCCGCGGTTGGGCAGGGCCGGCTCCTGCAAATCGTCGATGGGGCCGATCCGCAGCGTCGGGCGAGGAGGAACCACCTCGTGGCCCGGTCCGGCGTACCGCGAAACCCCGTGGCTGCCCCGTGTGCGCTCGTGCGTGTAGAAGCGGCAGCCGAGGTGGTCCTCCAGCAGCCCGTACACCGCGTTGTGCAGACCCAGCAGGTTCGCCGCCGTGAGGGTGATTCGGTTGTCGCCGGCGGCAATGCGGTACGCCTGCTCGCCCGTGGCCCGGTTGCTCGCGCCGGGCACCCGTTTGACCAGTTCGAACACAATCGCCGGGCGGTCGGTCGCGTCGGCCATTGTGGCAACCAGCGGCAGTTCCGCGCCGGTCATCTGCCGGAGGTAGTTTCGCAGTTCGTCAACCGCCGACGGGACAACGCCTCGCTCGACCCCCAACGGCCGTTCGGGGATTTCCGGCGATACCTCGGTGTGCCCGTTGTGGACAATGACCGCAACCGGTTGGCCGTCGCGAGCGATTTCGACCTCGGCGTGGGCGGGCACGATGATCGTTGCGGCCAGAAGCGACGTCAGCGCGGCGGAAGCGAATCGGAGCGTTCTCATTGAATGGAAACCTTTCGGGATTCCGCGCAGCGGTAGTGGAGGCGGGGGGTATAGCCCGCCCTGCGTCGCCGTGCCCTAGCGGAGCGTGGAGGGGGGCCGAACCGTCAGCGCCTTCAGAATAGACAACCCGACGCCGCGTGTCCAGCGATTACAGCAAGCCCCGGAGAATGTCGGCCACCTGGGGCTCGGTCAGTTCCACCGGGTTGCCGCGCATGCTGTTGCCGAAGGAGTCGCGGGCGATGGCCGGGATCTGCTCCGGCTCGACGCCGACTTCGGAGAGCCGGCGGGGTACGCCGACGCGGTCGCAGAGTTGCTCGATTTCCGCAATAAGCCGCTCGACCGCCTCGCCGGGCGACCGCCGCGAATTGGCGCCGAAGAGCACGTGGGACAGCCGTGCGAGTTCCTCTTCCCGGGCCTCGCGATTGACGCGCAGCGCCGTGGGCAGCATCAGTGCGCACGCAGCGCCGTGCGGCACGCGGCAGTGCGTGCCTAAGGCCGGGGCCACGCCGTGGGCCATGCCCAGGCCGGAGTTCGCCAAGGCCATGCCGGAAAGCAGCGCCGCATGCGACATCCGCTCGCGCGCCCCGCGCGATGTGCCGTCTTCGACCGCTTCGACAATGGCCGGCACCGCCAGACGCAGCCCTTGCATGCACAAGGCCTGCGGGATGGGCTGGGCATTGCGCGAAACGAAGCTTTCGATCAACTGCGTAATCGCGTCCATCCCGCTCGCCGCCGTTACCGCCGGCGGCACGCTCGCGCAAAGTTCCGGGTCGACCAGCGCGATGCGGGGTATCAGCCGCGGGTCGCGAAGGCTCTTTTTCCAAGGCGGATCGTAATTGGAGATGACCGCATTGTACGTCGCCTCGGCGCCCGTGCCGGCCGTCGTGGGCATGGCCATAATCGGCAGCGGGTTCCGCTGGAGTTTCAGCCCGCGGCCCACGCCTTCGAGGTAGTCGGCCACCGGGTCGTCTTCGTCGGTGACGGCCATCGCCGCAGCGGCTTTGGCCAAGTCGATCGCGGCTCCGCCGCCGAGGGCCAGCAGGAAGTCGCCCGCCCCGGCGCCCAACTCGCGCAGGCCGGCGGCGGCTTCGTCCACGTCGGCCGCTTCGGGTTCATGGTCGACGGCGGCCGCCTCGATCACGTCGATTTGCTCGGCGTGGAGCGAGTCGGCGATTTTCGGCAGGAGCTTCCCAGCCTGCGCGTCGGGCAGGCCGCAGAAGACGAGCGCCCGGCGGCCAAGGCGCCGGCCCAACGTGCCCGCTTCAGCACGCCGGCCCCAGCCGAAGACGATGCGGGCGGGGGCGATGAAGTCGTAGTCGTAGAACGTGTGCATTGCTTCGATTGAAGGTCAACGTGTTACCGCGACGGCCAATCCGGGTCTGCCCCTCACAGGAACTCTATGTGATTGCTCATCTCCACCGGCGCTACGACGCCGCGGAAAACGACCAGGAGCCGAAAAAGCTGCCTCGCATCGTATTTCGTCGGATGGCACTCCGGCGTGCTTTGCGCCGGCGGCGGCAAGTTGCAGGTAATCGGAATCGAACGTAACCATCACTCGGCCTTCTGCCGCGGCGAATTGTAGTTGTTCCCGGTCGGGCAAGCCGCATCTACCTGCTTCCTGTGCAGTCAGAACATCGACGCCGCGATGCCGCAAGCCTCGTGACACGAGCGAGGGGATGTGCTGGTCGAAGTAAAGTCGTAGCGATTCATCTACAAAGCTTCTCCTGAAACTTTGACGCGAATTGCGATTGCAACGTTTCGGCGGTTCGTGTTTCCTTTTCCAACTCGGCTTCGATCTCGGACCGGTTGTCGAAGTAATAGGCCAACGCGGCATGGATATCGGCCAGACTGATGCCGGGGAACATGTCGACGAGTTCGTCGGGGGTACCCCCCCGTTTCTCGTGCCAAACCACGATATCCAGCACCCGGATTCGGTGACCGGCAATGCAAGCCTTTCCGCCGCACACTCCGGAGGTCTTGGTGATGTGCTGAGTCAGGACATTCTCCATGGCAGTGAATTCTCCTTGCGGCACGTTGTCTTGGGCCCTTCGCCCTACAGTCGATCGAGCGTATCGACCCAGCGGGAGAACTCCGCCCGTTCCTCAGGATTCATCGGGCGGGGGTCTTCACCGAGGTCTTTGAGCGTCACCGGGTATTTGGCCTCGCGCAGCCGTTCGACCCCCGCGGTGATGGCCGCCGCGTGGCGCGACTTCTCCGAACGGGCGATGAAGAACGCCAGGCGCTCGAGCGGCTCGTTCGCGGCGATTCGCCCCGGTAGCGGGGCGTCGACGAGACCGATGCCGCGAACGACTTCGCGATTCTGCGATGCCGCAAGCAGGGCCATCGTCCCGCCGGCGTCGCGGCCGGCCAACACGATGCGGGCAGGGTCGATTGAGTAGTCTGCGGAAAGCTGGTCGATCAGCTTTCGCACCAACGGAAGTTCGGTCCGGACCCACCGTTTCGGATCGGAGGCCTTCGGCGCGAGCAGAATCCACTGTCCGCGGTCGCATTCCGCCTTCCATTGGCCCAGCAACTCGTCCCATTCGAACCCTTCGGGATCGTGGAACCATACGACCAGCCCGTGCGGTACGTCGGGCTGGTACGATGCCGGCACGTACGCCCACGCGTCGTTGGGGAACTCGGGCACCTTCACGGAAACCGGGCCGCCGAGAGCAGCGGCCTCTCCGGCCGGATCGTCGGCGCCCATTGCCGAGGGCAACTCCTCCGCAGGGACCTCCTCCGGAAGCCGGCCGAGTTGCACGGTCAGGCTGAGCGTGTCTTCGCCGCGCAGGACCGACAACTCCACCTCATGGTCCGGCTCGTGCTGGGCCAGCGCGATCCGAAGTGCCTCGGCGCCGGCCACGGGCTTGCCGGCCAGGGCCGCCACGACGTCGCCGCGCCGGAGTCCGGCCTTGGCTGCGGCGCTTTCCGGGTACACGTACCGCACGGGCACGCCCGTTTCCGGCAACGGAGCGCGCAGCGGCAGGATGCCCAGGAACGGATGCTCATAGGGCGATAGTTCCGCAATAAGTTCCAACTCGTGTTCGAAGCGATCGTCGTCTCGGGCGACCACGAGGCTCACCTTCTCGCCCGCGTAAAATCGAGCCAATTCCTCCTTCAGTTCCGCGGTTCGCTCAATTGCGCGGCCGTTGATTTCCACGATCCGGTCGCCCGCTTCGATCCCGGCCTTATGGGCAGGCGAGTTGGGGTGGCAATTGGCCACCACGGGGTCGGCAATGGCCGGATTGCTGCCGCGAAGATTGACCCCGAGCAGCCCGGCGTGAAGGTCCTCGCCCTCCTTCAGCCGCGGAAGCACGCGGACGATCTGATCGGCATGGACGGCGAACCCGATGCCCGAGTCGTACCATTCGTACCCGGCAACTTCGTCGGTGCCTTGGGGTGAAAGCGGCGCGAGCACTCCGACCACGCGTCCGGCGATATCGACCAGCGGCCCGCCGTAGTTGTTCGGCGATACGGCGGCGTCGGTTTGCACGGCCTTGCCCCAAACCCGGTTCCGGGCCGACACGATTCCGATGGCTACGTTCGGCTCGTCGGCCTCGAAAGCGCGGCCGAGCGCAATGGCCCACTGGCCGACGCGCAGCTCCTCGAGCGGCGCGAAGTCGGGCACCGCGAGCGGTTCTTCCACGTCGATCTTCAGCAGCACCATCATCCGGCTGTGGTCGGTGGCGACGAGCCGGGCGGGCTTGCGCGTGCCGTCGGGCAGCCGCACCAGGATCGAGGCGGGGCGGTGGCGGAAATTGAAGGCACTGGAGACGATGAATCCGTCCTCGCCGACGACCAGGCCGGTGGTCGGCCCCGTGCCGAACAGCACTTTCCCCACCCGCTCCAAACCGCCCAGCGTTTCGATCCGCACCACCGCCGGCGCCACCCGCGCGGCCGCAGCCTTAAACGCTTCCTCCTCGAGTTCCGGAAGTTCCGCACCGAAGGCTGCGCGGCCCGGCATCGCAAGGGCCGTCGTCAGACCGGCCAACATCAGAAAGAGTAAGGTCCGTAGCATGCTGTAGGCTTTCATGGCAGGTTCGGGGTATCTTCCGGGGTGGCTTTGAGCACCACGTCGCTTAGCTCGGGCACCTCGTCGCCGCGAAGGATCGTGAGCGGCACTTCGCCGTCGAGTTCCATGTACTCCAACTCTTCTCGAAGCGACGCACACGACTGGATGAGTTGCTCACCCAGCAGGAGCACCAGGTCGTCGGGCCGAATGCCGGCGCGGGCGGCAGGCGAGCCCGCCCGCACGTATTCTACAAAAGGCGGCGTGCGGTCGAGCACGTCGGGCACCAGGCGGATGCCCAACACCTCGAGCGAGTAGGCCAATTCCGGTTTGGCGGCTTCCGGCTTCTCTTGCACGGGGGCGAACACGCCCGCTTGAATCTGGCTAACCGAGGGCTTTAATTCCGCGATGGGAAGCGCGTAATTCAGCCAGGTGTGGTTCTGCGCGTTTCGCAGTTCCTTGCCCAGAACCCCGACCAACCGTCCGCGCAGGTCGAGCAGCGCCCCGCCCGCGGCGCCGGGATTGTTGGTGGTGGCGTCGAGCACGTACACCGGCCCGCGGTAACTGGTTTCGAACTGCCCGCGTCGAGCCTGAAGGTTGGTGCGCGCGGCGACGGTGCCGCGCTGCGCGCTGGCCGGTTCGTTGCCCATGGCCACGCCAAACAGGTTGCTCAGCGCGATAATTCGGGTTCCGGCTCCGGCCTCGACCGCCTCATCGAGGTTGAAGTGCGGCATTTCGGCGGCGTCGATTTTGAGGACGGCAACCTCCAAGCGTGGATCGGCGCCAAGCAACTCGGCCTCGAAACGCCGCCCGTCGTGCGTGACCGCGGTCACGTAGTCGGTGTCGAGCACATAGCTGTATACGGTAAGCACGTGGCCGCCGGGCGAAATGAGCATGCCGCTCTGGTACGACTGCATACCCCGGAATCCTCCGGCGCCGTAAATCTTGACCATCTTGGTCTGGGCCTGCTCGATCACGTTTGGAAGTGTTTCAGCCGCCGGGGCGCGCAACGGAACACCGCCGGCCGCGTGCAGCAACACGACAAGGCCAAGCAGGGCCGCCGGCCGGAGCATGCTCACAATTCGTTCCCGGCCCGACGCGGAATCTTCCCTTGGCGGGCCATCCATCGGGCTGCTATTCGGTGCGGTGGTAGGTGTCACGGTTATCCTTTCGGTGCTTCCGGTTCGCGTATTTCGAAACGCCAAGAATCGATTCGGAATTCGGCGTACGGGTCGGTGCCGACGTACACCTCCATCCGGCCGGGTACCTGACGGCCTTCGACTTCGCGATAGTCGAGGAACCGCAATTCGCAAGGATCGGCGTCATCGTCGTCGGAGAACAGATCGATCGCGAGGAGTTTCCCGCTTTCCGGGTGGTGGTAGAACCACGCCACGACGCCGCGAAACTGCGCGACTGTCACATCGGCCAGTCCGTCGTAGCCCGGCAACGGTGCGGTTCCAAGGTAGTACACGTCGTCGAACGAATCGCGATCCTCGACCGCCAATTTCCGCCATAAAAGCAGAGCGGGGAAGAATCCGCCGCTTTCCGGGGGGGCGAGGTCGATTTCGAGGCGCTCGGAGGCGGTCCACTCCAATTCGGTGGTCGGCAACTTCAGGCGACAACCGTCGGCGGTAACCGCCAACTCGAAGTCGCCCCCGCCGCCGAGTTGGCCGGTGAAGGTCCAGGCCCCAGTGGCTTTGCGCCATTCGCCGTGCGTATTCCAAGCGTCGAGGACGCGATCCTGATGTTGTTTGTTGAAATAGTAATTGGCGAATCCGCGTTTGCTCTCGAAGTGCTCCTTGGCGACTTCCGGCATCGGCTCGGCCGGCTGCATACGGCGCTGGATGGGCACCGGCGGCGTCTGGATTCGGCGAGGCTTGCCCGAGTCCTCCTCGGGCGCGTCCGGGTCGTCGCCCGGTTTGGAGCCGCCGTCGTCTTCGGGCTCGGGCTGCGGGGCATCCTCGGGCTGCTCCCCGTCGGGTGCTTCCGGCTTCGGTGGTTGTGGAATGATTTGCGGGCGCGGTCCTCCGCCGGAAACCTTCTCGATCAACTCCTCTTCGCCGTGCAAGCCGCGCAAACGCACCTGCACGTCGTACCGGGTCCCTTCCTGGCGAAAACTGAGCGGAATGCGCCAGCCCTTCGGGTAAATGCCCAATACGTTCTTAAACTGGTTGGGCGTGGTGATGGTCCGGCCGCCGAAAGTCAGGATTTCGGAATTGTAGCGCAATCCGCGCCGGTAGGCGTCGGAATCGAGCAGGATGTTGTCCACCACGACGTTCCCCTCGAAATCGGCGGCGACGGTCGCTCCCAGGGTGGCGTGGTCGACGATGCGGCCGCTGTGCAAATGGCCCAGGAAGTGCTTGATCTGGTTGATCGAAATGGCGTACGCCACGCCGACATTGATCCGCCCGCGCTTCTCGAACGACGCCCGGCCGTTGATGCCGATGAGCCGTCCCTCGACGTCGAATAACGGACCGCCGGAATTGCCGGGATTGATCGAGGCGTCGGTCTGGATGCAGTCGGCATACTCGAGCAGCGTGCCGGCCGGGTACTGGTAGCGCTGCGTTCCGGAGACGATGCCCCAGGTGACCGTGGGCTGAAAATCGGTAGCGAGCACGAAGGGGTTTCCCATGGCGAAACACTCGTCGCCCAGCCGCACCTGGTCGCTGTCGCCCAGTTCGGCAACGGGGAAGTCGTCACGGCCGAACAGCTTGATCAGTGCGACGTCGCCTGCCGGATCGATGCCCACGATCACCGCGTCGTACAGTTTCCCGTCGGCCATGCCGCATTTCATGGCGTTCCCGCAAGGCTTCACCACGTGGTAGTTGGTCAGGGCGAAGCCGTCGGGCGAAATGACGACGCCGGAGCCGCCGCCCCGCCCGCTGGGCGAAAACACCGCCAGCACACTCCCTTCGACCTGTTCGACCACGGCGACGCGGGCTGCCTCGGCCTCGAGGACGGCCGGCGGCACCGGCTCGGGCTCGGCCCGGCACACCGCCGCCGCGCCGGCAACCGCCAACAGGCCGCATACCATGGGCGCAAACCGCTTCGCGGTACGAAAGTGGGAAACCACGCCAAGGCGCATCATCGAACGATCCTCAAATTGCAAAGGTTCAAATGGTCTGCGATGTCCATCCCCTCCCCGAAATCGCACAGGAAGGTGAGACGGCGCACTCCGGTAATGTCGAGGTCGAGATCGACGGGCGGGTCGGCGCCGGAAAGCGCTTGCTCGAACAAGGTCTTCCCGTCGCCCTCGATCACCAGCACCACGTGCCCGTGCGGCCGCACGCGGTCGTCGATTCCGGCCTTGGCCTTCAGTCGGGACATCGCGGCGGGCAAGCGAAATACGACTTCCGATCGGCTGTGCATGGCGAGGCCCCGCTGGTACTCCGTGCCGCCCAACGCGAGCGATTCCGCCTCCAGCCCTCGGTTCCGCCGCGGCTGAAAGAACTCGCGCCGCGAGTCCAACTCGGTGTCCATCGGGAAGAAGGGCTGCCAATCGGCCGATACCGGCTCCAAGTCGGCCAGATACACCAGGTTGCCGGCCGAGAAATCGACCTCGACCACCGAGGCTGTCGGTCCGCGGACCGTTACCCCGGCCGGTGTCGTCCACTCGAACTGACCGGACAGCGCCAACGACTCCACCGCCCATACCGAGCCCGAACTGTCGGTAATTCGCCCCATGGGCGCCGGCAACTCTCGGCCGGCCGGTTGCAGAAGGATCACGCCGAACAGCCGCGTGCGGCGAACCGGCAGCACGTCGCCGTCCATTTCAAACTCGACGGTTTCCTCCTTGGCCCCGCGGATCACTCCTCGCAGGAAGTCCAGGTGATCGTCTTTTCGGACCACGATCACGTCGCCGTCGTGCGGGGTGTCGATCAGTCGGGCCCACTGCGCGGCAATGTCGTCCGCCGCGGCCTGCAAACGAATCGACTCGATCGCACGGCGCGGCACCTGTACCTTGCGTCCGTCCAAGAGCACAATGTGCGCCTCGGCCCCTTCGAGCGTCCATTGGGTCGCCGCGACGCTCGACTGGTCGACCAGGCGAATCCACGCCGCGGGTTCGCCCTCGGGCGCCTCGGCGGATTTCTGCGGCTTCAGGGAAAGCAGGTCGGAAGTCGGCAGGGAGACGGGGCCGTCCGGCGTGGCGAGTGTGACCGACTCGCCGTCGAGCGACGCGACCGTTCCGACGACCTTCCGGCCGTCGGACGTCTCCGCTTGGAACTCGACCTCTTCCGCCGGAACCGCTCTCGTTGCGAGCGCGCAGGCGACAAGGGCCGTGACGGCGAGCACAAATTGGTACCGTTTCATGGCAAATGTCGTGGGGGTTATGGTGACGGTAGTCTTCAGGGGCTTTCCTCGCCGGCCCTGCGACGGAAGTATTCCTCGATCACGTCGCGATAGTGGGAGGGGAAGTCGCGGCCGATTTGCTGGAGTGCCTCTTCGCGCTCTTTCGGCGGCAGGCTGCCCCAGCCGGACGAACTGCCCACGTTCTTCCGATCGACTTCGCCCGGGCCCTTGCCGCCCATGATTCGACTGTCCTGGGCGGGAGCGCTCGATTGGATCCCTCCCGGACCCGCGCCGGCGGCAGCCGCAGCCGCCGCCTGCTGGTCCTCCAACTCCTTGATCAATTTGTCGAGCGACTCGATCACGCCGTCTTCGATCCCGCGAACCTTCTCGCCGGCCCGGCCCAGGTCGAGCCGGCGACGGACATCGCGCATGCGTCGAGCGATGTGGTCAAGCGTGTCGGGCTTCACGCCCGAAAGGTCTTCGCGCATCAGGCGGCCGACGGCGACGTAGCGGCGGGGGCTCTGGTCGGCGCCGTCGAGCAGCCGGTCGAGCACGGCAATGCCTTCTTCCTTTTCCAGCAGGCTGTGGTAGGCCGCGCCCTGGTAGAAGAGCAAGGCCGCAGGCGCTACCACCTCTTCCGCCTTCAGATCGGCAAGGTGCTCCAGGGCCTCGTCGTACATCTGTTCATGCACCAGCCAGCGGCCGAACAGCAGCCGCAGGTTGGCGCCCTCGAACGCGCCCAACTCGGAGTCGTGCAGCCAAGACTGGTCCGGGGGCACGAGATCGACGCGGGGCGCCGAACACAGCGCGACCAGTTCCGCCGCCTGCGGATCCACCAGCGCGAAAGTGCGAGCCACCTTCTCCAGCAAAGCGGTCTGCTGCGCCGGCTGCTCCTCCGACCAAATCTCGCCGAAGCGCGCACGGACCGCGTCGTCGGGCTCGCGCTCGTTCAGCCAACGCAGCGCTTCGGCTTCCACGTCGACCATCGCGGGCGGTGCCCAGTCGGCCGTCTTTGAAAGAAGGTCGTCTTGTTGCCCCAGGGCCCCGGCAGACCACACCGCCACCACGACCCAGGCCGCAAATCGCATCGCTCCATGTGCTTTGGTACTCATTGGTTCTTCCCCAAAGAAAGGTCCCGGGTAACTCGAAACACCCGCTGTTGCCGCTCGCCCAATTGCTGAAGGCGTTCGACAATTTCCGGGTTATCCGCCTGTTCCCCCTCGATCAGCTTCGAGTAACGCTCCGTGCGCTTGTTCACTCGCATTTGCAGCGCGCGGATCATCTTCAGTTCCGCCAGGGTATCGACAAGCGGCATTTCGGCCGGCTGTCCCTGTCCGCTGCCCGGGGGCGGGGGCTGTTGCTCCTCGAGGTCCTTCATCGCCTTCTTCAGGGCCTCGATGATCTCCTCCAACGAGGCGATGATGTCTTCTTCGATGCCCTGCGTAAGCGTGCCCACCTTGGTTTCCGCCAGCCGCCCGACGACATCCTGCACATCCTCGCGCAGCTCCTCGACCGCCAGCGGCAGTGCCAGCGTGGTGCCGTCCTCTTCCAACAGCAGCCAAACTCGTTCAATGAGCACGAGGATGTCGTGCTCTCGATTGCTCAAGCGGGTCGAGGCGATTTCGTGGTTAAACGAACGCTCGGCAACCGGCACGGTATCGAGTCGCTTCGTGCCCTCGTACACCTCGATCTGGATTTCGAGCATCTGCTGGAACCTGGCTTCCAGCATTGCCAGCATGCGTTTCATTTCTTCTTCGCGCAACTGGCGAAGGATTTCCTCTAGTTCCGCCTTCGCCTGTCGAAGCTCTTCCAGCGCCTCTTCCTGATCCTCAATGGCACCTTCGCGTTTCGCCTCTTCCAGTTTCTCCTCAGCATCCTTCATGTTCTGCTGAGCACGCTGGAGCCGCTCACTTGCGGGATTCTCGGAGCCTTCACCGCCCCCTTCGCCACCGTCAACTCCACCGCCTTCACCG
>CAYPWB010000023.1:0-2399 GCA_964414315.1 uncultured Planctomycetaceae bacterium
CGCCGGAACGGATCGAGGCCATTGAAACCATCCAGCGGAACGGCAATTACCTGCTTCAGTTGATCAACGACATTCTCGACCTGTCGAAGATCGAGGCGGGCAAGCTCGATATCGAGCGCACAACCTGCTCGCCCATGCAAGTGCTGGCCGACGTGATGTCGCTGATGCGCGTGCGTGCGGCAGGCAAGGGGATCCCGCTGGAGTTGGAATACGCCGGCGGCATTCCCGAAACGATCCAGTGCGACCCGCTCCGGCTGAGGCAGATCCTGATCAACCTGGTGGGCAACGCCATCAAGTTCACCGAAACCGGGAGCGTCCGCATGGTCGCTCGCCTGCTGCGGCCCGCAGCCAAGCCCGCGCTGCTGCAAGTCGAGGTGATCGACACGGGCATCGGGTTGACGACCGAACAGGCGTCGCGGCTGTTCCAGCCGTTTAGCCAAGCCGACTCGTCCACAACGCGCAAATTCGGCGGCACCGGCCTAGGATTGACCATCAGCAAGCGACTGGCCGAAATGCTCGGCGGCGACATTACCCTCGACAGCGAGTTGGGCAAGGGGAGCACATTCAGTGTCACCGTCGAGACAGGCGACCTGGAGGGCGTTCGGCTGCTTGACGGCTCCACGGAAACGGTAACGCCAACTGCCCCGACGGGTAACGCCGCCCCGCCCGTCCGGCTTGACGGCCGCATCCTGCTGGCCGAGGACGGACCGGACAATCAGAGACTAGTTGCCTTCGTGCTCAAGAAAGCCGGGGCCGAGGTGACCGTGGCCGAGAACGGACAGATTGCCCTCGCCGAAGCCCTGGCCGCACGCGACGCGGGCGAGCCGTTCGACCTGATCCTCATGGACATGCAAATGCCCGTGATGGACGGCTACGAGGCTACGCGGCGGTTGCGCACGGCGGGCTACGTCGGTCCGATACTCGCCTTGACCGCGCATGCCATGGCCGGTGACGAGGCGAAATGTCGTGTGGCCGGCTGTGACGGATACCTGACCAAGCCGATCGACCGGGCGGTGTTCCTGCCAGCCGTTGCCGAACGGCTGAAGTCCGTGCCGACGACACCGGAACCGCTGCCCGGGGGCGACAAGCGGGAATACGGTCAACCAACATCATGAACAGTTTCCGAACCAATAGTTCCAGCACCGGCGGAGTGTCTTGGTTCACCGTGAACTGGAATCGAGGCGGTTTGGCGTTAGCGACTGGTGGTTGAGCATCCTGCCGCAAGGGTCGCGGTATCGTGCCGCGAAGGTTTGTCGCTTCGGTGCCAACCCCGAAGGGCGAAGACCGGGTGACTGCCCCGGGGCGAACCGCCCGTCCTTCGGTCTCGCCACCTGAACCGGCGCTCGGGTTGCTCCTCCGCAGAACCCTATCCTCCGCCCAGATCATCGGCGGTTGTGGCATGACGGGACGTCGGCGGCACGCACAAACTGTCGCTATCATCCAACATGGGCCTAAGTGCTTGCTTTGCATGGGCTTGCGTTAAGCGATGCCCATGGCAACCATTCCATTATTGAAATGTAATCGCTGCATCTCTCTTTGCACCGCGTCCGAACCAGACTCGGCACCGGATTCCGCACCGCTTGGGGCGAACAGGGACTATTCCTAATAGGCAGGGTGAATAATCCCGGCGAGCCTCTCCGGCCAAAACCGTTTCCGCCGCTTGACATGGCGGTGGGTGTTGCGATAGACTATCGGTTCGCAAGCCTGAGACTGAAACTCATTATCGATTCTGCCTGACGCCGCCGTCGGGCACCACGCATCCCGCTTTCCACCGATACCCGTGAACGCCATCACCATCCGACGAACCGCCGCTTGGATTCTGGCCGCCCTGCTGACGCTGGTGGCCGGATTGGGCGAAGCGCTGCACTGGCTGCCCGGTCTGGGGCACGGCATCGTCGTGGGGGAGCGTGTTCTTCTGCTGGGCCTGCCGCCGGCCGGGCCTCGTGAGGCGTTCGGTCCTCGGGTGTGTTGCGCCGGCGCGCCCTGCGGCACGTCCGTTCCCGTACTCGACGAGGACGACTGCCCGATCTGCCAGGTCCTGAGCAACAACTTCGAGTCGGATGCCGCGGCGGCCATGCCGGCGGTCGACCTCGTGGCCGGGCAGCCGATCGATCCGCCGGCCCTGAATGCCCGGCTCGCGCCGGTCGTCTACCACGCCCGCGGCCCGCCGCTTTCAACGGCTAGCGCTTCGCTCGGTTGACCGCGAGGCCCTCAGCCCGCGCGTCCGATTAATCCACCCGCAAGGCTGTCGGGCTGCGCGCCCATCGCAATGCTCGCGCATACGCCCGTGCAGGTCCGATCTTCCGGTTCTGGGTGCAGGCTTTGGCCGAAAGGCACGGGCTTCTCCGGTGCCGCGGACGGCACGACGGAGCGTGCCTGCTACGTTGGCGGACGGCACG
>CAYPWB010000023.1:2499-29466 GCA_964414315.1 uncultured Planctomycetaceae bacterium
CGTGCCTGCTACGTTGGCGGACGGCACGACGGAGCGTGCCTGCTACGTTGGCGGACGGCACGGCAGAGCGTGCCTGCTACGTTGGCGGACGGCACGGCAGAGCGCGCCAATTACTTTGGCGGACGGCACGGAGGAACGTGCCTGTTGGTTTGTCGTGGTTTGCACCAGGAAACGGAAGGGATGCGTTGAGGAGCCCTGCGACGGATCGCCCGGGCTCAACGTGTCCGCTTTCGGGTGCTTGTGCATCCATGCTTTCGATACGCTTTCCACCAATCCAAGAATAAGGAGTCTTCCCAGTGATCCGTTTTCATTCAACGAACCGCTCCCGCGGTTTGACCCTGTTGGAGTTAGTGATCGTGCTGACGATCCTCGTCGCCGTTGCCGGCGTGGCCGTGGCCATGTTCCCGCGCCTGCTCACCCGGGCACACGTGGCGTCTTGCTCAGCGAACATCCCCGAGATTTTCAAGGCCATCCAGATGTACGACTCCGTGTCGCTGGACGGCTACCCCGACCGCGTCGATACGATGATCGTCAGCGGCGATTTGGCCGATTACGTGCCGGCGGGCGTTGCGGCCGAAGTCGACGTGGACGATCTTACCGAGGACGAAGCGGCGGCTTTGATCGACGCGGGCATTCGGGAGGTGACCGTGATGATCGCCGATCCCGAGCAGCCTACCTTCTGGCCGTACGACGAGCCCGCGCAGTACGCGCCCGTCGACACAGGAACGACTGTGGCATTCCTCCAGCCCGAGGTGGCCCAACGGCTCGGGCTGACCTCGGACGGCGAAGAGCGATTCGTGGTGTTCGGCCTCGGCACGCCTTGCCGCATGTTCGGCCGGACCATGAACGAGGCGCCGGCCCACTTCTCCGACGCGGCGGACGGCAACCCGACCCTGCAATACATGCGGTTCGCTGCCGTCTACCAGGTGGGCGGACGAACGGTATCTAATGCAGGAGAGCTTGGTTATGACCCCGACGACCCCTCCACCTGGCAGTACGAGTACGACACCTTCGCGAGGGCCCGGCTGCGCGGCGTGCTGGCCATTCACCCCAGCGGGCTGGAAGGCCTGGCCGGTCACGCAGAGGAGTACTGGGCCGAGGTGGAAATGGAGACGACGCAGGAGTAGTGTCGTCGCGTGACCCTTGACCTGCGAGCATGGCAGCCGGGGCATCCTCCCGCCCCGGTTGCCGGCTCGTGGGGGCACAATGTCGTAGACGAAGCAGCACGCCCCGAAATCGGCAAGGCCGGAATGACACGTCCTATGCGACTCCATCCCAAGAGATCTTTTGCGTTTTGGCCGGAATGCCGGAAGCGCCATACCTTTTCCCGCCGCGGCTTACTCCGGCGGTTGGGTCAAGTCGAACTCAGTGTCACGGTAGCGGCTGGAAACATCGCCGGCGGTGAACAGCCGCTTCCCGGCGATGGCCACGACCCCGATGAACTTGGCATTGACTTTCGAAGTGTCGTCGTCCGGCGGTCCGATGTCGTACACGACGCAGAAGCGGCTGTACTCTTCGGCGGGGCTCGACTGCGCCTTGTGCTGGCCGTGAACCGGAGCCTCCCGGACCACCCCGTCGGGACCGCAAAGGTTGCAGTATTTTCCGATGCCGAAAACGGCGTAGTCGTGGTCCGGGTTGAGGATCACCCCCGGCATGACGGAACGGTCGAACACGTCGTCGTTGTAGGTGCCGTCGGCAGCTTTGGTCAACATGACGATGGTTTCGTCCGTGGCCAGCGTCCGGCCGTTTCCATACGTCGTCCCGTCCGCGTAGGGGTTGAGTGTGGCGTGGAAGTTCGAGGTGTCCTCCGGGATCGCATCTTGAAGGTCGTAAACCATGGTGATCCCTCGGCGTTTCAAGCGAGAAACCTGCCCCTTGGTCAGCGGGCGCGCCTCGAGGTTCCCGCCGCCGGGTCCCAGGCCGCCGGCCGCCGGCACCAGCCCGCTGACCGCGCTACCGCTGATCATCGAGTCGTAATGGTTCGGATACCGGTTGTACTGCCCCTGGAAGAATTGGACCGCCTTTTCCAGTTCGTTCATGTTGGTGGCGCTGGCCGATTGGTTCCCTCGGCCCACAATGTCGGGCAAGAGGGGCACCAGGACGCCCGCGATTGCGATCAGGATGGCCATGACGACCACCAGTTCGAGGAGCGTCAGGCCGGCACGATTGCGGCGTTTCGCGTTGCGAAGCTCAAACATGTTGTTTCCTCCCGTTCAATCAAGATGTGTGTAAAAACAGCATTCCAGGCAGCCCGCGCCGGCTGGCTTTGCCCCCCCCGACGAAGCTCCCTGCCGTCGCCATACGCTCCGCTTCGCAGGCGGCAGGGCGACGGGCCGGGCGAGCCTCGGGAGCGGTGGTGGGCAAATCGTGGCGTTCGGCGGGAAAACTGGCTACAGTCGATACCGTACGCAACCCGGTTTGTGGACACGAGCCGGTCCTTACAAACGAAACCTTCCCGGCGACGGATTCGACAGGGGTGTCGGTTCTTCCGACATGGGGCCGGGCACGAGGGCACCGCAGGACGCGGCCGAAGAACGGCGAAATCCCGCAAACTCGGCACAATTCGCCGAGTTTGCAGGAATGGCGCAGCAATTGCTCCAGCCGCCCACTCGCTCCGGCCGGTGGCTGTGGTAGCGCACACGGGGAGCCGTTCTTCGTCTCGATCTCTGGAGGTTCCGAACATGTGGTTGGTCAATCGTGGCACGTTTCGCGTGGTAAGCCGCCGGTCCCGCGCCGGGTTCACGTTGCTGGAATTGGTAATTGTGGTCATGATCATCGCGGCGATTGCCGGGCTGGTGATCCCGCAGATCGGAATGATCGGGCGATCGTCCGACATGGCGGCCAGTGCGAAGACCCAGACGGACTTGGCGAACGCCATCCAAACGTATTTCGTCTTGCAGAAGCGCTATCCGCTGGGGATGGATTCGCTACTGGCCGGCGACGGGGGGAGCAACCCGACCGCTGTGTTTGTTCCCGAAGACCTTGACGGCGACGGCGAGCAAGACACGGGCCTGCCCGACTCGGGCCCGCATTTGGACCGGGACCTGGAGATGGTCAACCTGGCGGAGTTGGGGGCGACGCTGCCCGGGGGCTATACCGGCTACGCCCGATCGTTCACTCGCGGCGGATTCGAGTACGTGTACGACCACGACACGAGTGTGGTGAACGCGAACGATTCGGCGAAGGCGACGGCAGCGAGGGAACTGGAACGCGACAGCTCGGTTTGGGTCGCTAAGGTCGCCGACGACGCCGGCATCGTCGATCGGATCATGCCCGGCGGAGTGGTCCGGCCTGGCACGATTCTGGTGGCCTTGGGCGTTGGCCCGAACAACGACATGCGGTCGAAGAACATCACGAATCCACCGATTTACCCTGGTTGTGACGGGTCGTACTACGGGCGTTACGTGGCGATTTTCAAGGTGTACGAGAACGGCGAACGCCCCACGCTGGTCGCGGTGGTCGACGCCTACGGACGCAACCCGGACTACACGCAACAGCAGTTCACCGAGTCGCTGCCCAACGATGCGCGTCGCGGCTAGACAGAACGTATAAGACCTCCGGCGCCGGTGGGCAGGTCCCGCCGGCGCTTGCTTGACTTCAGTAATACGTGTTATTACAATACTCGGAAGCTGGGGACGCCCGCTCCTCGTTTCCCACAGACCCAACGAACCTCAACCCCACTGAGGTGCTTAATGTGTTGCTCGACGACCCATCGCGGCGAAACCGTTCCCGGGGACACTGTGCCGGCTTTTGCGGCACAAAGGGCCTTGCTGCCGAAGGACCCACCGTTGCGGCCGCGAAAATGGGGCTGTGCCCTTCGCATGGAGCGGGGAGAATCGGCCGCGCCGCGCCGTGAGCGGTTGCACCGCGGCCTGACGCTGCTGGAGTTGCTCATCGTACTCACCATCCTGGTGGCCCTGAGCACCATTATTGTTCCGACGATGGGTTACCTCGGCCGCCGCTCGCAGTCGCTCGCCGCGCGCGAGAACCTGTACCGGATGCAAGAGCTGCTCGTCAACCGCTACTGGTCCGATATGGGCGAACTGCCCCGGCCGGCGGTCGACGTGGATGGAAACGTGATCGAACCCGATCGGCTGGACCACCCGCAGCTTCGCTACCTGTTCGTCAATCCCGACCGCGCGGCCGACGCCGACGATCCGTTCGTCTACCAGAAGAGCGCGAACATGCTCAGCGGTCGCACGTGGCAGGGGCCGTACCTTTCGCACACCGGGGCGAGGTACACGATAACCGACGCCGACGGCTCGGGCACGGGCTTCACCGATCGCTACGGCGAAGCGGCCGTACTCGACGCGTGGGGCCGGCCGATCGTGCTGCAAGTGCCCGACGAAAGCGCGACCGACTTGCCCTCCGACCTGGGCGAGTTCACCGAGACGCAAATCCGGCGGCTGCACGCCCGGCTCGTTTCGGCCGGTCCGAACGGCCGCATCGAAACGCCGACCGACGTGCTCATGCCCTCGGCCGCCGAGCGGGATGATGACGTCGTCCTGTTCCTGTTCCGCCACGACGAGGACGGCGACGGGTTCCTCGATTTGGAGGACGAGTGATGCCCCGCGGCCTGACGCTGTTTGAATTGCTCGCGGTGATGGGAATCCTGCTGGTACTTGGCACGCTGGTGGTGCCGGTGGTGAGCGACCGGATCGGCCAATCGCGCGACGACGTGACGCGGCAAAGCCTGCTGCGGCTGCGCGAGGCGATTGCGGGCACGGTCCACGACGACCTGGACGGCTTGCCCCGGCCGGGCGAAGCCGCGCTGCTGGCCGGCCGGGCGAATCATCCGCAGCTTGCCTACCTGTTCCTCAACCCGGAAACGCACCTCGACGGCAACCCGCTCACTCGCGATTACGACGTCACGTTCGATCCCGTAAGCCGTCGCGGCTGGCGCGGTCCGTACGTGCTGGGAAGCGGGTTCACGTACGCGGTCGACGCCGGTCGAGGCTTCAGCACGCTTTATGGCGAGCCGGGCGACCCGGCCGTACTGGACGGCTGGGGCAACCCAATCGTGTTGCAGGAGCCGTTGGACCCCGCGGCCACCGAGTACGACCGGTCGCGGCATGCGAGGCTCGTCTCGGCCGGGCCGGACGGGGTGCTCGAAACGCCGGCCGACCTGCTCCTGCCCAGCGAGGCCGAGCGCGGCGACGACCTGGTGTTGTTCCTTTGGATTGCCGAGCCATGACGTTCCGTCCGCCCCCAACCCGACGCCCGTGGCATCGGACGCGCACCACCTCGCGCCCATGCCCCCGGCTTGCCCGGGGAATGACGCTGATCGAGTTGTTGGTGGTGCTGACGATCCTGGCGATTCTTTCCGCCGTGGCGGTGTTTTCCACCGAGACGGTGGTGCGGCAAGGGCGGTTCGAAGCCACGCAACGCACGCTGCGGGCCGTCGAGGAGTCTGTGCTGGGGCCGGAGCCGTTCCAGGCGGAGGACGGGAACCTGTCCACTTCGGGCTTCGTGGCCGATATCGGCCGGCTGCCGGTCGACTTGGCGGAATTGTGGTCGCCCGACGGCCTGCCGGCGTTCGCGTTCGTGCCGGCGGCAGCCGAGAACCTCGCTTCGGGCGATGCCGCCTATGCCGATCCCGAGGTGGTCGTGCCGTGCGGCTGGCGAGGGCCGTACCTGCGGCTACCCGTCGGCGCCGACGAGGCACTGGACGGCTGGGGCCGGCCGTTCGAGATCGACGCCGATGATGAAACCGGCGAGATCGTGGTCGTGCGCAGCCTGGGGGCCGACGGCCTGGCCGGCGCCTCGCCGGAGGATCCGTACACCGACGAACTGGAAGTGGCCTTCGCCGACGACGACGCGGACCGCAGCCGCACCACGGTTCAGGTGACCGTTTGGCAGCGTGGCGAGGAAGGGGAATTGGAAGTGCCCAGCGGCAGCGGCACCTTGACGGTGCGGCTGTTCGGCCCGACCGAGGGCGGCGTAGGCGTGTTCTCGGCCGACGAGCCGGCCGCCGGGTATCCACTTTCCGCCGAACCGTCCAGCGTGCCGCTGGCGTTTTACTTCGACAACGTGCCCATCGGCCCGCACGTGCTTCGGGCATACATTGAAGGGACCGATCGGAGGAGCCCGCCGCTGCAAGTGCACGTTCACCCCTTGCGTTCCGCAAGCTGGAAACTCGTGCTCGACGCTCCCCAATCGCCCCCGGATCCTGAACCGGAACCGTAGCGTGACTCCACACGCTAAAGCGTGAACTCCAACACCCAACTCCCATGCGTACCACTCTCACCATCCTGCTGATTACAGCCGACCGATTAGTGCGGGCGGACGTGCGCGGTTCGGATTGCCGCGTGGCAGAGCAGATGCGGCCGGCGGTGGACGATCTGCCGTCGCTGGTCGAAGCGGCGTTGCGGCTGGGCGGGGACCGGGCGCGCCGGGTGCTGCTGCTGACGACCGAGGCCTGGACGCAAACGCTGCCTCTGCCCGCCGGGGCGGCGGCCGGCATGAGCGATGACGAGGTGGCCCAGGCGCTGGCGTTCGAGGCCGAGCCGTTTTCCGGCATCAGCGCGTTCGATTCGCTGGCGGCGTGCGTGCCGCTGCCGCGCGGCGTCGAGGAGCCGCAGTTCTGGTTCACGCAAGTGCCGGCGTCGGTGCGCGAGCAGTTGGAGTACGTCGTGGGCGAGGCGGGCGGGAAGATGGTGGGCATTGCCCATCCGGCCGGCCTGCCCCGTTCGCTGCGGCCGGCGCCGGAGGATCGCTGGCAGCGCATCGAACTGTGGCCCGACGCGGTCGTGTGCCTGCACCGCGACGCCCGAGGCCCCATGCACGTGCACGTGGTCAACACCAGCCCGCATACCGACACCTGGCAGCAGGATGCCCGGCTGTGGTTCGGCCAATTCGAGGCGCCGGAGGTGTGTGAAGTTCTGCTGGCCAGCGGCCGGGCGGCCCCGCCCGACGAGGCGCTGGAGGAGACCGAGTCGATCGACCTGGCCGACGAGGCATCGCTGGCCGGATGGCTGCGGGGCTGGGCCGAGCTGGTCCAGCAGCGCCGGCCGGAGGCGCCCCTGCTGCGGCCCGCGCCACGGCCCATGCCCAATTCGACCCGGCTGGCCATCGCGGGGCTGGTGGGCGCGGCGATGCTCGCGCTGTGCCTGATGCACTACGGCTGGACCGAAGCGGCTATGAATGCCGCGCAGAAACGATTGGCCGAACTGGAACAGCCGGCCGACGAGCTGCGCGAGGCCCAAAGTGAGGCCGATGCCCTGGAAAAAGAGCTTACCACCCTGACGGCGCAAACCGAACGGATGCAGGCGAGCGTCGATGCATGCCTGCGGGCGATGGAGTGGAACCGGCAGCGGATGGCGGGGTTGATGGCGGCCCTGGCCGAGAGCGACCCCGGCGCCGTCTGCGTGGAGGCCATCGAGGCGGGGCGCGAGGGCATTCGCGTCCGGGGCATCAGCCGGGGGCCGGAGCAGCCGAACCGGCTTGCCGCCCGCATGGCAACGAAGCTGCGCCCCCTGGGCCTGCAAGTGCATCCGCCCACCAAAGAGGCCGCGTTCCTCATGCCCGACGGCAGCCCGTACCTGTTCGAGTTGCTTATCCAAGACGTGTACCACATCGGCCAGCCCTTCGAGGACGCCGAGGAGGCCGGAGGCCCGGAACCGAGCGAAGGAGTCGCGCAGTCGCAAAGAACGACCGAGCGATGAACCTGACCGAACGCGAAAAACTGTTGTTGCCCGTTCTTCCGGCCCTGCTGGTGTTCACTGTGTACACCTGGGTATTCGGCGCGAGCGCCCACACCCGCATGACGGAGGCCCGGAACGAACTGGCCGCCATGGAGCAGGACGCGGCGGGCGCCGGCGCCACCCAGCAGATATGGATGCAACGGTCGCGATTGAACAAGCTGCGGCAAAGCATCGAGCAGGCGCAGGTCCGCAGTGCCGAGCTGCGCCGCCGGGCCGACGAGTTGACCGGCGTGCTGACCGCGGGGCGGCGCGAAATCGACGCGGTCGACACCCTGACGTCGCTCCTGCGCCGGCACCGGCTGGTGCTGGAGGACGAGTCGTCCGCACGCGCCGCCGAGACGGCCGGCATGGCCGCCTCGTTGGAAGAGGCCACGCGCACCCTGCAGGAGGCCACCGCCGCTACACAGCCGTCGGCGCGGACGCGAACGGGCCGTTCGCGCAGCCGGGTGGCGGCGGCGCAGCCGGCGGCGTCCAGATCGGACCGGCACAACACACCATTCCGCCGCCTCCGCTTCTACGGCCGATTTACCGACGTGCTGGCCGCGCTCGAGGAGCTTGCCCGCACCGACGACGGCGCCGTGGCCGTCGGCCTGGAGATGGACGAAATCGGGCCCGACGGATTGTTCTCGCCGGTGCGCCGCTGGACGTTGTGGATACGCGTATGAGTGCAATAGAACAACGCGGTTGGAGTTCACGCTTTAGCGTGCGGCCTGCTCGAGCGGCTTCGCGAACACGCTGAAGCGTGAACTCCAACAGAACACGCTAAAGCGTGAACTCCCACCGATGAAACCGAGTAGCACACCGCCACCATCCGCCGTCCGGCTTCTGGAGCACCTGCTGGCCGATTGCGTCGCGCTCGACGCGTCCGACCTGCACTTCGCGCCGGACCTGCCGGTGTACATGCGCATTCACGGCGTGCTGGAGCCGCAGGCCGACCATCCGCGCATCGCGGCGGAACAGGTCAAGGCGATTGCCGATCATCTGGCAGCGCTGTCGGACCGGCCGCCGCTCACCGCGCCCGGCTCGCTCGACGGGGCGATCAGCGCCCCCGGCGGGGCCCGCTTTCGCTACAACATCTTCCGCCGGCAGGGGAAACTGGCCGTGGCCCTGCGCCGCCTGGAGGACCGCTTCCGCGAACTGAGCGAGTTGGGCCTGCCCGACAGTCTGTACAAACTGTGCGAGTTGAGCGACGGGCTGGTGCTGGTGGCCGGCCCGACCGGCTCCGGAAAAAGCACCACACTGGCGACGCTCCTGAACCGCATCAACCACACCCGCCGCTGCCACATGGTCACCATCGAGGACCCGATCGAGTACCTGCACGACAGCGTGAAGGCCCTGGTGAACCAGCGGCAGGTGGGCAGCGACACTGAGCACTTCCACGAGGCGGTGGTTGCCGCCATGCGGCAGGACCCCGACGTGATCCTCGTGGGCGAAATCCGCGACCTGGCCACCATCCGCGCCGCCATTACAGCCGCCGAGACGGGCCACCTGGTGTTTACCACGGTGCACGCCGGCGATTGCGTGGGCGCCATCGAGCGCATCGTGGCCGTCTTTCCCGCCGAGGAGCAGGCAGGAATCCGCCGGCAGCTTTCCATGGTGCTTCGAGCGATCATCGCGCAGCACCTGCTCGTGGCCGACGGGCCGGGCGCCGCGAGCGGACGGCCGCGCCGGGCGACAGGCGACGGCCGTGCCGCGCCCCGCCGAAGCCGCGTGGTGACCAGCGAAATCCTGCTGGCCAACCCGGCCGTGGCGAATTTGATCTCGACCGAAAAGACGTCGCAAATCTACTCGGCCATGGAAGCCGGAACCGCGATGGGAATGCAAACCCTCGAACACGACCTGGCGCGGCTGATGATGGCCGGCGACATTTCCGAAACCACCGCCGCCGCCATGGCCCGCAGCCCGAACATCCTCCGCGACCGCATTCGCCGCCTGCAGGCAGGCGCCGTGGGCGCCGGCAGAAACGGAGGGCGCGTATGACCGCCGACCGGGGACTGTCCCGATTTTCGCGGCCCCACGGCCCACCGGCCCCACCGCCTGGGCATGTGCCGCGAAAATGGGACTGTCCTTTTTGCGTACACCGGGGACTGTCCCGATTTTCGCGGCCCCACGGCCCATCGGCCCTACCGCCTGGGCATGTGCTGCGAAAATGGGACTGTCCCCTTCGCATGCACCAGAGAAGACTTTCCTCGCCGCTCGGTGGCGAACGGTGGCCTTCGAAGGCGGACGGCACACGGCGTGTGCCTGCTACACTGGCCAACGGAGGGCGCGCATAATGGCCACGCAACTGCCCGAATCGCTCGACCTCGACCAGGTGCGCGTCGACCCGAGCTGCGCGTTGAAGATTGCTGCGTCCCTGGCCCTGCGCCGGCAGGTGCTGCCGTTCGCCGTGGTGGAGGGGCACGTGTACGTAGCGTGCCTGAACCCGGACGACCGCAGCGCGCTTCAGGCGGTGGAGCGGGCGGTGCAGTTGCCGGTTCGGCCGCAGCGGGCCGAGCCCGAGTCGCTCCGCCGTGCGCTCGACCGGCTGTTCGGCGACGGATCGGCGCCGGCGCCCGCGGCCGGCACGCCGCGGTCGGCGCGCCCGGCCGACCGCCGGCGCTCGGAGGCCGAGTCGGAAGACGCCGTCGCCCTGTGCGACGACCTGCTGCGTTCGGCCGCCGTGCGGCAGGCGTCCGACATCCACATCGACCCGTCGAAGGACGGCGTGCGCGTACGGTTCCGCGTCGACGGGGCGCTGGAGGATTACCGCCGCCTGCCCCTGGCCGCGCAAAGCAGCATGGTCAGCCGGCTGAAGGTGCTGGCCGGCATGGACATTGCCGAGAAGCGGGCGCCGCAGGACGGGCGGTTCACCTGGTCGACCGGTTCGGGCGGCCACGCCGTCGACATCCGCGCCGCCACCCTGCCCACCAAGTACGGCGAGCGCATGACCCTGCGGCTCCTGGCCCTGCAAACCGAATCGCTCACGCTCGAACGGCTGGGAATGGCTCGGAAAGACCTCGCCTGCTTTTCGGAGGCCATTCAGAAACCGCACGGGCTCGTCCTGCTTTCCGGCCCGACCGGCAGCGGCAAGAGCACCACCTTGTACGCCGCCATTCGCCGGCTGATCGGCCAGCGGGAGTTGAACGTGGTGACCATCGAAGACCCGATCGAATACGACATTGCCGGCGTGGCCCAGGTCGAGGTCGATTCGGCCGACAAAGTGAGCTTCACCAAGGCGCTGCGGAGCGTCCTGCGCCACGATCCCGACGTGGTGATGATCGGCGAGATACGCGACGGTGAGACGGCCGACGTCGCCATCAAGTCGGCCCTGACCGGGCACCTGGTGTTCAGCACGCTGCACACGAACTCGGCGGCCAGCGCCGTCACGCGACTGATCGATATGGGCGTCGCCCGCTACCTGGTGGCCGCCACGCTCCGGCTGGTGGTGGCCCAGCGGTTGGTGCGGCGGGCGTGTTCGCACTGCCGCGAGCCTCGCGAGCTTTCCTTGGAGGAGGCCACCCTGCTGGGCAACCCGACGGTGGCGGGCCGCACGGTGTACGAACCCCGCGGGTGTATGTACTGCGCGAACAAGGGCTTTGTGGGCCGGCTGGGGTTGTTCGAGATGATGCCGGCCGACGCGGCCTTTTCGCGGCTGATTGCCGGCGGGGCGGAGGAAGGCGACCTCGTTGAGGAAATGCGGCGGCGCGGCGGCGCCCGGCTGGTCGACGACGCCATGGAGAAACTCGCCACCGGCGACACCACCGTCGCCGACGTGCTGCGCGCGGTGACGGTGTGGTAGGAAAAGAGGAAGTGGAACGAGCGGCTGAAGGGGACTGGGGCTAGCGGGATAGGAAAAAGGGGAAAGGGGAGAAAGGGAAAAACCGGAAAGATTTAGAGAAGCTGGCAAGGATGGCGCGTTTCAGCCATTTCGCCGTTCCATGGTCCTTCCCGTTTTTCCTATTCCCCCTCTTTATTCCCCTGTAGTGCTGAAACCTGCTTGTAAAAATAAGACGCCTGCGCAAGCCTTTCCTGTTACGCAAACTTTAACGCCAGATTGGCCGCCCGTCCGCCGATAACTGAACCCGAGTAACCGCATACTCAGAATGCCGATAGTCCGCCTTCACACCCAGCGCCTTGTGCTGACACCTGACACCTGACACCTATTCGATCATGCCTGCCTTCGCTTACGCTGCCCGCGACCGATCCGGACGAGCCCAACGCGGCTCGCTCGAAGCGCCGACCCCCTCGGCGGTGGTGGCCGACCTGCGCGGTCGGGGTTGGGTGGTGGTGCAGGTGCGGCCCGAGACGGCAAGGTCGGCGGCCGAGCCCCGCAACGTTGGCTGGCTGCCCGTCCGCTCCAGCGACGTCGAGGTGAGCCTGCGGCAAATCGCCGTCATGCTCCGCAGCGGTCTGACCCTGCTCAGCGCGCTGCAGACCGTGGCCGAGCAATCGCCGCGGAAGGCGATCGGCCGCATCTGGCTCGACGTCTCCCGTCGCATCCAGGAAGGAGCCGGCCTGGCCGAGGCCATGGCCGTGCATCCGCAGTTCTCGCCGCTGGTGGTCCAACTGGTGCGCGTGGGCGAGCAAACCGGCTACCTCGAAGCCGTGCTGGCCCGCGCGGCAAGCGGCCTGGAGGAACGACGCCGGCTGCGTGGGCAGTTGCTCAGCGCGCTGACATACCCGGGCATCGTGCTCCTGGCGGCCATCGGGGTGACCATCTTCATGATGGTGAGCATCATCCCGCGGCTTCAGCAGTTCCTCGGCGCGTTGGGCCGCCAACTGCCGCCGCTGACGCAGCTTCTGGTCGACGTGAGCGACTTCGTGCATTTCTACTGGATTCACGGCGCCGTGGCCGGCGTGTTCCTGGCAGGCACCGTAACGGCGCTGCGATGGTGGCCGCCCAGCCGGTTCTGGATGGACCGCTACCTGGTGCGCGTGCCGGTGATCGGCAAGTTGAGCCGCCTGGCCGGAACGGTGCTGCTGGCACGCGGCCTTTGCACGCTCCTGCGCAGCGGAGTGACGTTGCTGGAAAGCCTGCGCACCGTCGAGCGGCTCATCGGCAACCGCTACCTGGCCAGCCGGGTGGCCGGCGCCCGCGACGTCGTAATTCAAGGCGGCTCGCTGGCCGCGCCGCTGGCGGCCGATCAGGCGTTCATGCCCATGCTTTCCGGTATGGTGGCCGTGGGCGAGTCGGCCGGGACGCTCGACGAAGTGCTCGAAGAGGTCGCCCGGTTTTACGAGGAAGAGTTGCAGCGGGCCATCCGACGGCTTGCCGCGCTGGTGGAGCCGGCCATCATTTTGCTCGTCGGCGGCATTGTCGGGTTTGTGTACATCGCGTTCTTCATGGCCCTGTTCGCCGCGGCGGGGTGAGGAGGAAAGGTGCCAGGTGTTGGAGTTCACGCTCTAGCGGGTTTTCGCCCCGAAGGGGCCACGCGGAGGGTTTAACTGGACTTTTGCAAATCGGGATCACAAGGCCCCCTCTCCCTCTGGGAGAGGGGGGGAGTTTGCAAGAGTCCACGTTTAAGGGAAATCGTCATGAAACAAGCATTATCCATTGCAGCCGTTCTGATTGCCACGTTGGCCGTCGTGCTGCCCGGGGCGTTGGGCAACGAAACGGCGCCGCAGCGCCCGGCCGGAACGCTGCCGTGGGACCGGCTTGCCAAGTTTCAGGCGGCAGCGACGCGCGGAGCAGCGGAAGAATCGGCCCCCGCCGACAAGGCGGCGAATGTTTCGTATACCCAGGAGGCGGCCGACGTCGCCCCCGCGCTGCCCGAACCGAAGCCCCAGCCCGAGGCGCCGGCGCAGGCCGCGCCGCTGCGCGATCCGACCGAGCCGGGCGAGGAATTGCGCGACATGGTGGCCCCGTTTCGCATGGGTCAGTCGGGCCGGCCGGGCGGCATGGCGGGCATGGCCCTGCCTCGCGTCGCCTTGAAGGGACGCATCATCGGCCCGTCGGCGCCGCCGGCGGCCGTTGTCGAGCTGCAGGACGCCCTGTACGTACTGCACGAAGAAAGCGAGTTGACCGTCGACGGTCCGGAGGCGGTCTTGGGGGGGCTTACGTTACGTGTTACACAGATTACCTCATCGGAAGTTCGCATCGAAGTATTGCCGCTCGGCAAAGTCATGGTGCTGCGGTAAGACAAGCGGGGAAAACGGGATAGGGTCGATTTGCCGGAACGGCCCGGAGGGTGCGTCGCACAAATTGGACCTGTCCCGTTTTCCCCTCGTTTTCCCCGAACCATTGCCCCCCCTGATCACGGAGACCGAAGTCCATGGACGGACCCCGGAACCGCTTTCTCGTATTCACTCTGATTGCATGGCTGTCGGCGTCGGCGGTGCGGGCCGCCGAGCCCGACGCGGAAATCGCCTTGCCGGAACTGCCGCCGGAGTCGGCTCCGGGCCTGGTGGAGCCGTTGCGGGAAGCGCCCTTGTCGCTGCCCGACTCCCGCCCTGCTCGGGCCGAGTCCAACGCGGGCCTCGCCGAGCCGATCCCCCCAGGCCGTCCTGAGCCGCTCCCCGGCCGCCCGGATCCGCTGCCGCGCCGTGCCGGCGAGCCGGAGTTCGAACTGTTCGAGTTCCGCGACCTGCCGCTCGTAGAGGCCTTGCGGGTGTTTTCCGAGCAGACGGGCCTGAACGTGGTGGCGTCGCGCGAGGCGGCCGAGCAAACCGTCTCGCTCTATTTACGCAACGTGACGGCCAGCGCGGCGCTGCAGGCGTTGGCGAAGTCGAACAATCTGTGGACCCGCGTCGACCCCGAAAGCGGCGTCGTGCACGTGTCGACCACCGAAGAATACGATCGGGACCTGGCCACCTTTCGCGACGAGCAGACCGAAGTGTTCACGCTGCTGTACCCGAACCCAGTCGACGTGGCGCGCACCATCCAGAGCATCTTCGGCGACCGCGTGTACATGACGCTCGACGACGGCCGCCGCGACGATCAGTTCGAAGACCTCCAGCGGCGGTTCGAGCGGTTCGACGTGATCGACGAGCGGGCCGAGGGTCTCGGCCTGTTCGGCACGGAAACGCGGGGCGCCGCGGCAAGCACAGGCACGGGCCGGAGCGGCACGGGTCGCAGCGGTCTGGGCATGGGACGCAGCCGGGGGCAGGACTTCGCGCGCGACGTGGGCGCCACGCGCGACCGGCGAGAAATGCTCGAACTGCCCCGGCTCGAACGTTTCGAGGACCTGTCGCCCGAAGAAATCTCCGTGCTCGAAGCCTATCACGCCGGCCAGGACGAGCAGCTCGACCAGGCCCGGCTGGAGGAACTGCTGCGCCGCCGCCGGGCGATCATTTACGTGGCGGTCATCCAGCGCAATAACCAGATTGTCGTGCGCACAAGCGACGAGCGGACCATGGAACAAATCACCCAGTTGATCCGCCGGCTCGACGTGCCCACCCCGCTCGTGCTGTTGGAGGTGAAGATCCTGTCGGTCGCATTGGGCGATGGATTCAACTCGGTGTTCGACTACCAGTTTTCCGATGCGGCGAGCGTGGCGGGTGGATTCACCTCGGGCAATATTCTGCCGCCGGTGACCGACAACCTCAACCGTATTGTGCCGCCGCGCACCCAACGCGACTCGCCCATCAACCCTGAAACGTCGAGCGACTGGAACAACGTGGCCAGCAATGAGGACCTGACGTTCCAGTTCGTCAACGATCACTTCCGGTTCCGCATGCAGTTGCTCGAAAGCAAGAACCGCGTGACCACGCTGGCCACCCCCCTGCTGCTGACGGCCAACAACGAGGTGAGCCGCATTTTCATCGGGCAGACGGAGCCGTTCACCATCGGGTTCGAGTCGCCGCAGATTGTGGCCACCGGCACCACGCAAACCAATATTTCGGGCACACCCATCACGGAACTGCGCGACGTGGGCCAACTGCTGCTCATTACGCCCAGCATCAACGCCGACCGCACCGTCACGCTGCGCATCGCCCAGCAGCAGTCGCGCAAGAATGAGGGGGGCGCCACCATTCCCGTGCTCGATACTCAAGGACAGGTCCAGCAGGTGGCCGTCGATACGGTCAACCGCCAAACGGCCAGCGGCACGATCGTGGCCAAGGACGGGCTGACCGTGGTGCTGGGCGGGCTGATCGAGGAGGAGGTGGCCGACGTACGGGCGGAAGTGCCCATCATCGGCAAGCTGCCGGTGGTCGGGTTCTTCTTCCGCCGCCAGGCGACCACCCGCGACCGCAGCGAAACACTCATTATGGTCCGCCCATACGTGTTCAACACGCCGCCGGAGTCGGCCGCACTAAGCGAAATGCTCGTGCGCGACCTGAGCGTGCACCCCAACGCGTGCGACGGGCAGCCGACGCTCGGCTCGCATGCCCCCTGGGAGGCCGTCCGGCCCGACCCGCCCTGCAACGAGTTGGAAAACACCTTCCGCTTCCACAGCGTTCGACCCCGGAGGTATTGACGATGAAGTGCTATGTAGGGTGGGTGGTTCTGGGCGCGGTAGCGACCGGGTTCACCCACGCGTTCAACCGCATTCTCGATCCCGCAAGACCATCGCAGCACGTGGGTGAATCCGGCTGCTCGGGCAGCCCGAACCGCACACCCTACGCAATGGCAATCGCTTGCCTGCTGCTGGCACACGCGGGCTGCGCGACACTGCCGCAGAACGGCCTGTCGCTCGATCGGCCGCGGCCTCCGGCGGCGACGACCGGCGTGGGCATCCAAAGCGACGGGCGCCTGCTGGGCGAGGCCGACGCGGTCGCGCTCGCGCCCGAGCAACTCCTGGCCGAAACGGCCGACCTGCTGGCCGAGAAGAAGGCGGCCTCGGCGCGGCGCCTGGTCGAGCGCCATCCGGACGCCGCTTGGGAACTGCTGCGCGGCATGCCGCCCGCCGGAGCCGAGTCGGACGCACTTCGAGCGGTCGCTTCGGCGCACGACGCGCAATGCGTGCGCGGCGCCGAAGGCTGGGAGGCCCTGCTGGCCGATCGATCCAAACGCCCGGAACTGTACCAGCGTTACGCCGAGCGCCGCGTCGAGTTCCTCGAAAGGCTGCGGCGGGGCCGACCGGGGCAGGCCCTGGACGTCGAACTGCTGCCGCGGGCCGATGGCGAGGCTCCCCGGCTGCTCATGGTCGACGCGATGCAGCTTATCGGCTCGGCGCTGCTGGACGACGGCCGACCGGCCGAGGCGGCCGACGCCTATCAGCACGGTGTTGCGGCGGCTGAAGGCGAGTACCCGTATTGCGAAGCCCAACTGCGCCTGCAACTGAGCGAGGCGCTGCGGCACGCTGAGCGTCTGGCCGAGGCCGACGCCGCCTGGCTGGCGGCCGTCGGCACCGCCACCGAGGGTTTGCGCGGCACCTTCGACCCCGGCTTCTGGGAACGTGCCGCGTACCACCGGCCCGTCCATCAGCCGTGGCCCGCCGAAACGACCGCCGCGCTGGCCGCGCTTTCGCGCCGCTACGGCCTGCTGACCGAGGAATCGCGGGGACTGTCCCAGTTTTCGCGGCACATCGCCACCGAAACTCCATCGGCCGAGCCCAACGCCGCGAAAATGGGACTGTCCCCTTCACCGGAACGTCACAGTCAGTCAGCCGACGAACGTTTCGTCTGGGCGTGCATCGGCCAGTGGCGGCTGGAGCGGGGCGAGCCGGAGGCCGCACTGGTGGCCCTGAAGCGGACGCACACGCTGACCGTTTCGCCGCGCGACCGCGGACAGTTGGAACTGGCCCAGGCGGGCGCGCTGACGGCCATGGACCAGTCGAACGCGGCCGCCGCCATGCTCATCAGTCTTTCCGACAGCGCCGACGAGACGATCGCCCGCGGTGCGATAGCCATGCTCGGCACCCTCCGGCTGGAGGCCGGCAATACGAAGCAGGGTTACACCTTCCTGCGCCGTGCGCTCGAGGAGGGCGACCCGGTCGAGTGGCCCGGCCGCGCCGGGGCGGAGGCCGACCTCGGGTTGGCGTACCTGCTGCTGGGTAACGAGCAGGCCGGGCTGCGGTGGCTCCGCGGCGCGCAGGCCCGGTTCGAGGCCGACGGCGCCGACGACCTGCTACTGCGAAGCCTCGAAAACGAACTGGCCTATCTGGAGCAAACCAAGAAAAAGAGCGAGGCCGAGGAGCTTCGGCAACGCATCGGACAACTGGAGTCCGACGGCGAAGCGCCCCGAACCTCGCGACTGTTCGGTGCGTTGTGAAACGCCCGGCTTAGTGGCTGTGGTCGGAGTGGTGGAAGCCCTTCAGGGGCATCCACGGCACGGCGATGCCGCCGCCGTGCAGGCCGACGCAGGTGATGAAGTCGGCCGGTCCGTCGACGTCGTACACTTCGACGTCGGGCGTGGCGGGATCGTCGTCGTCATCCACCAGTTCCACACTGCCCAGGCGGAACACGGCGGCAAACCGGGAGTACACCTCGTTCGGTCGGGTGTTCGCATTGTGGCCGAAGTGGACGGGCGCGTCCTGCATCATGCCGCCTTCTCCCACTAAGGGCGTTGCCTGGCCGACGCCGAACACCACGTACACCGCGTCGTCGTGGCCCTTGAACTTTGCGATATCGCCCGGGGTGGTCAGCCGTGCCACGGTCAGCCCTGTTGCGACTGGCACGGCGTCTTCTAATTCAGGCGCGACGACACCTTCGCCGTAACAATCGTAGGTGGCGTCGTCGATGTCGGCGTCGCTCGTCAGGGGGAACACCGCGGTCAGGCCGGCGTCGAGCAGTGCTTGCGCCTGCTCGGCTTCGAGCGTGAGGGGCTCCAGAAAGTAGCCGGCGCTCGTCGGATCGCCGGGCAATTTGGCGTACAAGCTTCCGGCCTCGTCCACCAGGTTGTCGAGGTAGTTCGGCCACCCGCGCTGCACCTGGTGGTGCATCTGAAAGACCTTGTTCAGTTCCGGCATGTTCGTGCCGCCGGTCGAGGTGTGGGCCAGTTTGAGGAAGCCCGGAAACAGGGCAACAAGTAGCCCCGCCAAGGCGATGAGGATGGTCATGACGACGACCAGTTCCAATAGGGTCAGGCCGAGCCGAGGGACTCGACGGGGGTTGTTTCGATGAAACATGTGCAAACCTCTTCTTGTTGGATGGAATCGGTATCTTCGGGGAATGAACGTCGGTACGAAGGGCGCAACGCCGCACGGGGTCGGCCGGAACGGGCTTCGTTCACCCGCGGGCCAACCCGAGTGGACGGGCCGGTGGTGCAGAGACAAGCTGGAAGCTTATCCCACGGGGGAGACAAGCGGGAAGCTCTTCCCCCGGGGGAGGCAAGCTGGAGGCTTGTCTCAAAGGAATGACAAGCTGGAAGCTTGTCCCACGGGGGGAAGCTGGAGGCTTGTCCTGTGTGCTCACGCGGTGCGTGGCGGGCCCCGGGCATCGAACGCCCAAACGGGCGATAGGGAGCAGAGAGGGCGGGCGAGGTCGGCTCGCTCGGCAAGCAGGTTTCCCGGAAGTGGCAAAGCGACCGCGGCGACCGGCGACTTCGCCTGCGCCAACAGCCGGCAGAGGGGGCAGCTATGCTCCTGCGGCGAGCACGACACCCTTGTGGTGTTGTCCGACGTCTCCACGGCGGCGTTGCCACAGCCGCACTTCTCGCGAGCAACCGGAACGCGGCATCCAGCCCCGGAGGCGCTGCAATCCGGACGGGTTCGGACGGCGTGCTCGAAGCCGGGCACCCCGTGCAATCCCGCGCCTACAAGCGATAACGCCGTAAAACCTGCGGCTGCCAACCAGACGATCGTGCTGCGCAGAACAGAAACCATTTTGAGCGTGCTGGGGCAAGCGAAGTATTACGCGAAGCCGTTCCTCGCATTATAGCGGAACGCACGTGACGGACAAGGCGCCAAGGGCGGTCGGGCAATTCATGCTCCCAACCCGGCTCGCGAACAACGTACTCAAAGCGTCAAGAAAGCCGAACCGCGCCGGAAGGGCGCGATGCGGCTCGCTCCTCCCGACGCGGTCGTTTGGAATGGGCCCCGAAGGGCTTCCTTCATCCTCTACTTGTGCTTGCGGCACTCCGACATGAGACGGAACACGCCCTCGTCGAGTTCCAGCCGGAACTTCAGCCCGCGCTCGACCGATTCCAGGGTAAAACGAACCTGGTCGCGGTCGCCGGCTTTCTCCAGCACTTCGAGGGCCTTCTCGCCCTTCGTTTGAACCTTTTCGACGGGGCAGCCGGCGGCCGACGCGGCCAGGGCGCCCAGGTCGAGGGTCGCCTCGACCGGCACAACGGTTTCTCCGGCCACCCTTCGGGATTGCCGAACCGCCTTCTTCAGCGACTTCATGGCATCGCGCCCCACCGCAACGTACACCGCCCGCGGAGCAAAGCCGAGCACCACGTCCAGCGTTTCGCCCACGGCCCCGGCAACCGCTTCGCGGTGTCGGCATTTCTCCAGCGGCAGCGAAACGACGTGCAGGTTCGCCCGGCCGATCTTGTCGGCGTCGAGCTTGACAATCCGCTCGACGGCCTCGGGGTGCTTCTCGCGTGCGAGGCCGACCGCCTTCTTCACAACGGCCTCCAAGGCGGCGCCGTCGGAAACCAGGCGGGCGTGGACCAGGGTGATGGCCTCGGGAGCCAGACGCACGGAAAGCGCGCCGTCGTCAACCGGCAGTTTGGCGGTGTCGCGAACGACCGCAAGGACCTTGTCCAGCAACTCCTTGGCCACGTCCGCGTCGCCCTTGGCCTTCTTCTCGATCTTCTCAAACGCCCGATTGCGCCAGGCGTCGACCAGCCGGTCGATGTCTTCCGCGGGAATGGGCAGCTTGCGGCCGGTGCCGCGCATGGTGAGCGAGGCATCGGGCAGCACGAAGCCGCCGAACTCGGTGCGCGTCTTGGCGGCCGGGGCCAGGAACCTGGCCGTTTCCGAACCCTTCTTCGAAACGAATACCGCCTCCAGAACGCCCTTCCGTCCGCTGGCGTCGAGTTTCCAGCCGACGGTCATCTCTTCGAGGTCTTTCGCTCCGACGGCCATGTGCTTGCGAATCTGCGCGACGATGGCCTTGCGGGCTTCGTATTGCTCGTCGGTCTCACGCGGGCGGCGCTTCATGTGCCGCTCGGCGTGTTCCCGAACTTTCTTCGCCATCTCTGCACGGATGTGGGCGGGCATGTTGGCCGGAGTCAGCCGCATGGCCACGCTGTACTGCTCGTTCAAGCCGCCCAGCGCTTCGGCCGGATCGGCCGGCACGTACTCGAGAATGGCCGGGTCGTCGACGATGAACGCCCAACCCTCGTGCGTCTCTTGCACGTACACCGTCTTCTTCGGGCCCTCGATCTCGTACAGACCGCCTTCATGCTCCTTCACCTTGTCCTTCGCGATGCGCTGGACGGAGTCCATGATGACTTTCAGGTCAGTGACGGGCACGAACACGCATCCGCCGACGTGTTCGCCGTCGGTGCCCGCAAGCATCCCCCAGGGCCGAGCCCGGTCGATGCCGCGCAGGCCTCGTCCGTGGGTGGCCAGGGCGAGCATACCCTCGGCCATCTTGCCCAATTCGGGCCGGCCGACCATGTCGCCCATCAGCTCCATGTCGGCCACCAGGTTGTCGACGCCGGAGAGCGACACGGCGCCGACCATTTTCACGTCGGCCGCGCGCGTCTGCGGCGCGGCGTGCAAGCCAATGCCCAATAGCATGGCCGCCGCCAAACAAAACACAACAGGTTTCCTCATGACACAAACTCCTTTACAAGAGGGGAAACGGAAAACTGGAAACCAAACGTCAAGGTTCTTCGCTCGAGGAAAGCCCGAACGGAATGTGATCGAGCACCATGCCGGCGGCCAGTCGGGCGTCGTGGTCGAGGTACGCCCATTGCGAGCCGGCAAACGTATCGTCGACCAGCGCCGTCAGTTGGTCGGCGCGGGGAGTGGCCACCACGGCCAGCGAGGCTTCCTCTTCGCTCGTCGTGTCGGGCGTGGGGGGTACCTCCGGCGCCGGCGACACGGGGCCCGGCCTCGGCGGCGACGGCCGCTCGACCGCGGCGTTGCGGTCGGCGTTGGAGTAAACCCAAACCGCCAGCGTCACGGCCACGGCCGCAGCCGATCCGGCCGCCCACAGGCGAAATGCCGCACGCCGGCGGACCGCCCGACGCGACGCCGGCCGCGGCGCCTCACGGACCGATCGCATGATGCGCTCGTGCAACGGCTCGGAAAACTCCGGCCGTTCGGCCTCGGCTTCGGCGGTGAGCCGGGTGTGAAGCAGGAATTCTTTCTCGGTCGAATCGTTTGGATTCATGGTTGGACTCCATGGGGCGCGACCGGCGGTCGCGGCTTTATGGCGTGCGACCGGCAGTCGCGGCTTTATGGGTTCGGCGGCGGTCGGCAGGGTCCGGTTCGGCGAGGGCGTCGATCAGTTTCCGTCGGCAGCGGAACAGCATGGTCTTCACGGCCACGCGCGACCGCCCCAACACGCGGCCCACTTCGGCCGTCGCCATCCCTTCGACATAGTGCAGCCACACGGCCGCGTATTCCGGTTCGCTCAGCAGCGTGGCGGCTGCTTTCCAAAGTCGGGCATGGTGCTCCCGCTCAGCGGCCACCTGCGGCGGCGCGGGGTCGTTTCCCTCCACCGTCTTGGGAAGCCTCGCCTCGCCGCCCGAACGAATCCGGCGGTTCGCGTTCAACCCCAGCCGCCGTCCGATGGTGAACAGCCAAGTGCCGAAGCGGCTCGATCCGTTGTAGCGGTGCAGGTTCTCGTACGCCCTCAGGAAGGTATCTTGGGCCAGGTCGTCGGCCGCGTCGGTTCCCACCGTCTGGCGGAGGAAGTGCACCAGGGGCACCTGGTGCCGCCGGACCAGCTCTTCGAAGCTGGCCATGCAGCCCGCTTGCGCCCGTCGGGCAAGGTCCTCGTCGTTGGAATGGGTCGAAGACGACATTACGGTTTCGTGGAGTTGCGCAGTTTTTCGTTGCCGGCCGCCTTCAGCACGTCGACCAGCGGGCCGGTCCAGCGGGCCGAGACGGTGCGGTCGTCGGTGCGGATCGTGATCGCGTCGAGCAGTTTCAGCACGTCGTCGTCGTTGGCACGCATCAGCCGGGCCAGGGCGACCAGTCCTTCGGCTACGTCGCGGAAGTGGGGCACGTGTTCGGCCGATCCGGCGGTAAGCTCGATCTCGACAAAGGCGCCTTCGGTGGTTTCGCCGGCGTTGAGCGACAGCGTTTCGCTCAGCCGCAAAATGGGCGACTTCAGCGCCAACTTCGCGTCCGACAGCCCGCTGGCGCGAACCAGCAGCACGGTACCCTCCGGCGCCGCTCGGGCGAGGACCGACTCGCTTTCGGCCAGGCTCTCCGCCCGGCCTTCCAGCACGTTCAGCGCGGCGGCCAAATCGCCCTCGTCGCGCGAGAAGAGCAGGTGCTCCTCGCCGTGAAACGCGGCGTACACGGTGTGCTGCCGTCCGGCGCGGCGTTCGGTCCACGTGAGTACCGAACGGCCGTCCTGCTGCTTTTCGGCGTAGGCGGTTTGCCGGGCCAGGAACGCCATCAGACGAGGTTGGTCCCACGCCGCGCGAACGATCAATACCCCCCGGTCGGGCACCAGTTGCTTTCCATACACCGTCACGCTGTACAAGTCGCGCACCACGTCGAGCCCGATCGCCTCGCGTACGCGGACCAACTGGCCGCGCGCCGGCTCCGTTTGGAGCCAGACGGCCACCAGCCCCCTTGCAGAAGGGCTTTCGCGCAGCGTATCGAGGTCGACGTGGACCAGCCACTGGGCGTCGGCGGCCACTTGCCGCTGGTCGAGCGGCTCGGCCATGGCGACCGCACCGAACGCCGAGACACACAAAAACACAAGCGACTTCGTGTTCATTACGTGCTTTCCTCAATAAATGGAGGCTAAAATGGGACGCGGTTCTTCTGCCGGAGTGGCCCGTCGGGCGCTTCGCACCAGCGACACCTGTCCCGTTTTCGCCTTTTCCGCGAACAGGAACCGTGCCTCAGCACCCCGTTATACACGGCAAACGGCTTGCCGGTTACCGAAAAAGCACCAAGTTTATCGCAGCAAAACCCAGCGAATCGATTCTATATGGAGGATACCTTTCCTTTCCTGCGACGCCTGGGCTAGCCCCCGGGCGGCGGAGTGCGCACAATGAGAGTTATCGCCGGGTGCCCGGCGTGTTCGTGGACCGATCTTCCTGGAGGTACCGAGATGTTGAACTGGAATCGCTCGATTTGGCGGTCGATGGCCGCTGTTTGCGCCGCTGTCCTGCTTGCAGCCACCGCAGTCGCGGCCGAGGAGCCTGCCTCGGCCGAGGCGCCTTCGCCCGCCGAAATCGCCACTTTGGTCGAACAACTCGACGCCGACAGTTTCGCCGAACGGCAGGCGGCGACCGACAAACTGGGGGAAATCGGCAAACCGGCGGTCGCGGCGCTGGGGCAGGCGGCCCTTGGCGATAGCCTCGAAGTAATCGTCCGCGCGATCGACATCCTCAAGGATCTGATGGACTCCGACGACACGGTCACCCAGGAGGCGGCCAGGGCAGCCCTGGAACGGGTTTCGGAGAGCGACCGGGCCGCGGCCGCGCGGCGCGCCGCCGATGCCTTGAAAGAGGACGAAGCGAAGCGCAACGCTGCGGCGAATCAGTTCCGGGGGCGAATCCAGATTGCCGGCGCCGCCATCAACGGCGCTCGAAAAATCAGTGTCCGCACGGTCAACGGCGTGAAGACCATCGAGGCCGAGGAAGCCGACCAGAAGATCAAGATCACTGACGATCCAAAGGCCGGAATCAAGATGGAGGTCACCTCGAAGAAAGACGGCAAGGACGTTACCGAAAAGTACGAGGCGAAGAACGCCGAGGAACTGAAGAAGAAGCACCTGGAAGCGTACAAGATCTATGCCAAGTACAAGCAAGTCGGCGGCGCCAACATTGCGTTGCAGGTACAAGCGGGCAACGTGCAAATCGCACGGCAGATTCGCCGCCCGAATCCCATCGACAACGTCGGCCGCATCCTGCAAAGCTGGGGCATGGCCCTGGAGCGAATGGCCACCGAGGAGGCCATCCGCGACGCCTCACAGGAATCGAGGGAGGAACTGAAGAAGAAGGTGGGCGAGGCCCGCGAGCAGCTCGACAAGTTGGAAAAGCGGGTGCAGGAGGCGATCGAGAAGGCTGCGGCGGAACTGGCGGAGGAAGAAGCGGCCGACGAGGAGAACTAACGCATGCGGCGTATCGTACCGTCGACCGTTTCTGCGGCGTGGTGGTTTGGCATCTTGGCGGTTTGGGCGACGTGCCGGCCCTGCGCCGCCGACGTGCTGCCCCGCGTGCCCCGCGAGGTGCAACGGCAGCTTTCCTTGGCCCGCTCCGCCGCCGAGGAAGGCCGCTACGCCGAGGCGTGCTTCCTCATCGACGAGGTGCTCGGCAGCGGTCAAGAGGGCTTCGTCACGGGGACGGAAGGCGTTCGGCGCATGCTGCGGAGCGAGGCGACGGCCCTGCTCGCTTCGTCCGGCCCCGAACAACTCGCCGAGTGGGAAAGCTGGTCCGGCGGACGCGCGCGCGACGCGCTTGACACGGCCGCCCGCCGTCGCGACCGCCGCGCCGTGGGCGACGTGGTGCTGCGGTTTCCACTGACGGCCACGGGCGAGGAAGCGGCGCTGCTTCTGGCCTGGGACGCGGTCGATCGGCATCGGCCGCTGGAGGCCCTGGCCTGGTTGCGTCGCATCGAGCGGGATCGGGGCCCGGCCGGCCCGCCCCGCCGGCAAGTCGCCCTGCTCTATGCAGTGGCTCACCTGATGGCCGGCCGGGAAGATCGCGCAGCCGCCGCGCTGGCGCAGGTTCCGTCGAACGGTCGGGAAGTACAATGGCGACTGGGCGACGTCGACGTTCCGGTCGAGGATCCGCGGCGCCTCCTGCCGGCCCTGGCGGCGGCGGCCCGCCCCCTGCTCGACGGCCGTGGTGCGACGGACGATCGGTGGCCCATGTTCCGCGGCAACCCGGCCCGAAACGCAACCGGCGATTGGAACGGAACGGTCGATCGGCTGCTTTGGCGCGTCGATCTGGACGAAGCCTCGCCGGGGCCGTCGAGCGTGACGCCGCTGCCTTCCAGCCATCCCCTCGTGCTCGATTCGCTGGTGCTGGCCCGGTCGACCGAACGTCTCATCGCCGTCGACCCGATCACCGGCCGACAGTTGTGGGAATACCCGTGGGGCGGCGAGTCGACGGCCGTCGCCGCGACCTCGGCGCATGCGATGGTCTTGCAGAGAGCCAAACTGGCAATGCACTCGCGCTTGGACGCCTCGCGCGGCCAGGTGGCCGCCGATGATTCGAGGGTGTTTCTGATCGAGGGGCCGGATTCGGCGGCGCTGAACCTGTCGATGCGTACCACCGGCCCCGTGCACAATCGACTGGCTGCGCTGTCGATCCGCAAGGAAGGCAAGCTGGAGTGGTCGGTCGGCGCCGAGAGCGGGGAAGACGAGCCCGCGCTGGCCGGCGCCTACTTCCACGGCCCGCCGCTGGTTTACGAAGGCCGGCTCTACCTGTTGGCGGACTTGGCCGACGAGCTTCACCTGTGCGTGCTCGAGGCCTCGACCGGACGGCTGGAATGGTCGCTGCTGCTGGCCGTGCCCGATGCGGCGGTCGGCGCCGACTTCCAGCGGCGGATGGCCGGGGCCATGCCGTCGATGGCCGACGGCGTACTCGTTTGCCCCACCTCGGCCGGCGCCGTCGTGGCCGTCGACTCAGCCGCGCGGGCGGTCCTGTGGGGATACTCCTATCCGGTCGCGAACCATCGAACGCGGATGATGCGTATCGCGATGCTGCGCGCGGCGAGGCACCCGCAGCAACAGCAGGCCGCGTCGGTCGACGCCAGCGCAACGATTGCCGACGGTCACGTGCTGCTGGCCCCCCTCGAATCGGAGCAGTTGCTATGCCTCGACCTGTTCTCCGGCGAGTTGGTCTGGAGCCGGGCGGTATCCGACTTCCTGTACGTCGGTTGCGTGGCGGGCGATACAGTCCTGACCGTGGGCCGCGAAAGCCTTTCGGCCTGGCACCTGCGCACCGGCAAACCTGCATGGTCCGACCTGGCCGTCGAACTGCCCGACGGCAAAAAGACGAACGGCCGGGGCGTGGCGGTCGGCCAGCACTATTTCCTCCCTGTCACCGACGCCGAAGTGCTGGGAGTCGACACGGCCACCGGCCGGTTCGAGCGACGACTGCCGCTGGCCGACCGCCAGGCGCGCGGGCTGGGCAATCTCGTGGCTGTGGGCACGCTGTTGATTTCGCAATCGGCCGACAGCATTCAAGCGTTCGCAACGCTGCCCGACCCCACCGAAGAGCTGGACGACTGACGTCATTCAACCGTGATTAGGGCAACTCGACCATGGCCTTCACCACGCCGTCGTGGTAGCCGGCAACCAGTTC